>NZ_PKIG01000005.1:0-144657 GCF_002860905.1 Streptococcus oralis subsp. dentisani
GATATCGAGTAGTTTTGTGATAAAATGTAATTGTTCCATATGATTCTTTCTAATGAGTTGTTTGATCGCTTTTCATTATAGGTCATATGGGACTTTTTTTCTACACAAAAAAGGCTCCATAATATCCATAGGGGGTTACCCACTACAAATATTATAGAGCCGAGATTAAATGATCTCCTTTTTTGCTACAAAAATTTTAGAAAAAAGTGTAATTTTTTTTGTAAAAGCCTTTACAAAAAAAATTAAAGTGGTATAATTAAATCATAAAAGGTGCAAACGTTTTCGTAAAACGTTTGCCTAAATAAAAATAAAGGAGATTTGAATGATGAAAGATACATTCAAAAATGTCTTGTCTTTCGAATTTTGGCAAAAATTCGGTAAGGCTTTGATGGTGGTTATCGCGGTTATGCCGGCTGCTGGTTTGATGATTTCAATCGGTAAGTCTATCGTGATGATTAACCCAACCTTTGCACCACTCGTTATTACTGGTGGTGTACTAGAGCAAATCGGTTGGGGAGTTATCGTTAACCTTCATATCTTGTTCGCCCTCGCTATTGGAGGAAGCTGGGCTAAGGAACGTGCTGGTGGTGCTTTCGCCGCTGGTCTTGCCTTCATCTTGATTAACCGTATCACTGGTACAATCTTTGGTGTATCAGGCGATATGTTGAAAAATCCAGATGCTATGGTAACTACTCTCTTCGGTGGATCAATCAAAGTTGCTGATTACTTTATCAGTGTTCTTGAAGCTCCAGCCTTGAACATGGGTGTCTTCGTAGGGATTATTTCTGGTTTTATTGGGGCAACTGCTTACAACAAATACTACAACTTCCGTAAGCTTCCTGATGCACTTTCATTCTTTAACGGAAAACGTTTTGTACCGTTTGTAGTTATTCTTCGTTCAGTAATTGCTGCAATTGTACTTGCTGCTTTCTGGCCAGTAGTTCAAACAGGTATCAATAGCTTTGGTATCTGGATTGCCAACTCACAAGAAACTGCTCCAATCCTTGCACCATTCTTGTATGGTACATTGGAACGTTTGCTCTTGCCATTTGGTCTTCACCACATGTTGACTATCCCAATGAACTACACAGCTCTTGGTGGTACTTATGATGTCTTAACTGGTGCAGCTAAAGGTAGTCAAGTATTTGGTCAAGACCCACTATGGCTTGCGTGGGTAACAGACCTTGTAAACCTTAAAGGTACTGATGCTAGTCAATACCAACACTTGTTAGATACAGTACATCCAGCTCGTTTCAAAGTTGGACAAATGATCGGTTCATTCGGTATCTTGATGGGTGTCATCGTTGCTATCTACCGTAATGTTGATGCTGACAAGAAACATAAATACAAAGGTATGATGATTGCAACAGCTCTTGCAACATTCTTGACAGGGGTTACTGAACCAATCGAATACATGTTCATGTTCATCGCAACACCTATGTATCTTGTTTACTCACTTGTTCAAGGTGCTGCCTTCGCTATGGCTGACGTTGTAAACCTACGTATGCACTCATTCGGTTCAATCGAGTTCTTGACTCGTACACCTATTGCAATCAGTGCTGGTATCGGTATGGATATCGTTAACTTCGTTTGGGTAACTGTTCTCTTTGCTGTAATCATGTACTTTATTGCAAACTTCATGATTCAAAAATTCAACTACGCAACTCCAGGGCGTAACGGAAACTACGAAACTGCTGAAGGTTCAGAAGAATCTAGCAGCGAAGTGAAAGTTGCAGCAGGTTCTCAAGCTGTAAACATTATTAACCTTCTTGGTGGACGTGCAAACATCGTTGATGTTGACGCATGTATGACTCGTCTTCGTGTAACTGTTAAAGATGCAGATAAAGTAGGAAATGCAGAGCAATGGAAAGCAGAAGGAGCTATGGGTCTTGTCATGAAAGGACAAGGGGTTCAAGCTATCTACGGACCAAAAGCTGACGTATTGAAATCTGATATCCAAGATATCCTTGATTCAGGTGAAATCATTCCTGAAACTCTTCCAAGCCAAATGACTGAAGCACAACAAAACACTGTTCACTTCAAAGGTCTTACTGAAGAAGTTTACTCAGTAGCAGACGGTCAAGTTGTTGCTTTGGAACAAGTAAAAGATCCAGTATTTGCTCAAAAAATGATGGGTGATGGATTTGCAGTAGAACCTGCAAATGGAAACATTGTATCTCCAGCTTCAGGTACTGTATCAAGTATCTTCCCAACAAAACATGCTCTTGGTATTGTGACTGAAGCAGGTCTTGAAGTATTGGTTCACATTGGTTTGGACACAGTAAGTCTCGAAGGTAAACCATTTACAGTTCATGTTGCTGAAGGACAAAAAGTTGCAGCAGGAGATCTCCTTGTCACAGCTGACTTGGATGCTATCCGTGCAGCAGGACGTGAAACTTCAACAGTCGTTGTCTTCACAAATGGTGATGCAATTAAATCAGTTAAATTAGAAAAAACAGGTTCTCTTGCAGCTAAAACAGCAGTTGCTAAAGTAGAATTGTAATATACTTGAGGTTGGAAGCTGTATTCCAACCTCTTATTTTGGGAGAAAAGAATGAAATTTTTAACACTCAATACTCATAGTTGGATGGAAAAAGAAGCTGAGGAAAAATTCCAGATTTTGCTTGAGGATATTCTTGAAAAGGACTATGATTTGATTTGTTTCCAAGAAATCAATCAGGAAATCACTTCGCCAGTGGTGGAGGTTAATGATCTCTATCAACCTTTGCCAGCAGCTGAGCCTATTCACCAAGATCACTATGTTAGACTCTTGGTCGAAAAGTTGTCTGAGCAAGGGAAAGATTACTACTGGACTTGGGCCTATAACCATATCGGTTATGATCGCTACCACGAAGGTGTGGCTATCTTGTCTAAAACACCTATTGAAGCCAGAGAAATTTTAGTTTCAGATGTGGATGATCCAACAGACTATCATACTCGCCGTGTTGCCGTGGCTGAAACTGTAGTTGATGGTAAGGAGCTTGCAGTTGCAAGTGTCCACCTTTCTTGGTGGGATAAAGGTTTCCAAGAAGAATGGGCACGATTTGAGGCTGTCTTGAAAGAATTGAACAAGCCACTTTTGCTAGCTGGAGATTTCAACAATCCGGCTGGACAGGAAGGCTACCAAGCTATTTTAGCTAGTCCATTGGGCTTACAAGACGCATTTGAAGTTGCTCAAGAGAAAAGCGGTAGCTATACTGTTCCACCAGAAATTGATGGCTGGAAAGGGAACACAGAACCTCTTCGAATCGATTATGTCTTTACTACCAAAGAGTTAGCGGTGGAAAATTTATATGTCGTATTTGATGGTAACAAGAGTCCACAAGTCAGTGATCACTATGGTTTGAATGCTATTTTAAACTGGAAATAATAACTGATACTCTTCGAAAATCAAATTCAAACTACGTCAACGTCGCCTTGCCGTATAGATGTTACTGACTTCGTCAGTTCTATCTGCAACCTCAAAACAGTGTTTTGAGCAACCTGCGGCTAGTTTCCTAGTTTGCTCTTTAATTTTCATTGAGTATGAAAAGAGGTTGGGATTATAAAATTCCAGCCTTTTTCTGACTAGAGAAGGTGCTGGAAATAGCCTAAATAAGTGAGGCTACTGAAATGGAATAAAATATGGTATAATTGATAGAATAGATAGAATCGAGGATATTATGTCATTTACGAAATTTCAATTTAAAAAATATATTAGTGAAGCCTTGGAGGAGTTGAAATTTACAACTCCAACAGAGGTACAAGATAAGTTGATTCCCATTGTCTTGGCAGGCCGAGATTTGGTTGGAGAATCAAAAACAGGTTCAGGTAAGACTCACACTTTCTTGTTACCGATTTTCCAGCAATTAGATGAATCTAGCGATAGTGTACAAGCAGTGATTACTGCACCGAGTCGTGAGTTGGCTACTCAAATTTACCAAGCAGCGCGTCAGATTGCAGCCCACTCAGAAGTGGAAGTTCGTGTGGTTAATTATGTGGGGGGGACTGATAAGGCTCGCCAGATTGACAAATTGGCAAGTAACCAGCCTCATATTGTTATCGGAACGCCTGGCCGTATTTATGACTTAGTTAAGTCTGGTGACCTAGCTATTCACAGGGCTAAGACCTTTGTGGTCGATGAGGCAGACATGACCTTGGATATGGGATTCTTGGAAACTGTTGATAAGATTGCTGGCAGTCTTCCAAAAGACCTGCAATTCATGGTCTTCTCAGCGACTATTCCACAAAAGTTGCAACCATTCCTGAAAAAATACTTGTCAAATCCTGTCATGGAGAAAATCAAGACCAAAACGGTCATTTCTGATACCATTGATAATTGGTTGATTTCTACTAAGGGACGTGATAAGAATGCTCAAATTTACCAGCTGACTCAGTTGATGCAACCTTATTTGGCAATGATTTTTGTTAACACTAAAACACGGGCTGATGAATTGCATGCTTACTTGACTGCGCAAGGTTTGAAGGTGGCAAAGATTCACGGAGATATTGCCCCTCGTGAGCGCAAGCGTATCATGAATCAGGTGAAAAATCTGGATTTTGAGTATATTGTCGCAACGGATTTGGCAGCGCGTGGAATTGATATTGAAGGTGTCAGCCATGTTATTAATGATGCCATTCCGCAAGACTTATCCTTCTTCGTGCACCGTGTTGGTCGTACTGGACGCAACGGCCTACCAGGTACAGCTATTACCCTATATCAGCCAAGTGATGACTCTGATATCCGTGAGTTGGAGAAATTAGGAATCAAGTTTACTCCTAAGATGGTCAAAGACGGGGAATTTCAAGATACTTATGACCGTGATCGTCGTGCCAACCGTGAGAAAAAACAAGATAAGCTTGATATCGAAATGATTGGTTTGGTTAAAAAGAAAAAGAAAAAAGTCAAACCGGGATATAAGAAGAAGATTCAATGGGCAGTGGATGAAAAACGCCGTAAGACTAAGCGTGCCGAAAATCGTGCTCGCGGTCGTGCAGAGCGTAAAGCAAAACGCCAAACATTTTAATAGCAACTGTTGGAGTGCTGAGCTCCAACTTTTTTAATTATATGATTTGCAGTCCGTCTCGCTCCGTTAGGTGCGAAACAAAAAACCACCCGCTATGCAGGTGCGCGTCGAAGGTTATACTCAAAAAACTCCAAACGCGATACAATAAAGGTGTTCAAGCCAATTGTAAAGCGAAAGGAGAAAAATATGCACAAAAGGCTCATAGTTTATCGCACACAAAGTATCACTTTGTGTTCACACCTAAGTATAGACGAAAAGTCATCTAAAATCAATATCGAAGTAAGAATCACAAAAAATTTTAAAAAATGGCAATATTTGTTAACAAGGATTTCGTAGTTTGTTATAATGTGGTTGTAATTGATTAAGATTGGTAATCAAAAATATAGGGAGGAATGTTTTGAATAAGAAATATAATATAGTTCTATTATTGTTGTTTATAGTTTATTTATTTGGATATTTTTCAATTTCAAAAACTTTAATTCCTATAATGTGTGTGATACAAGTATTTTGGATAGAAAATATATTTAGAGTTCGAAATAGGATTATTCAAATAGGTGAAATTATAATTATTGTTGCTTCTATGATATTATTTATTGATAGTATATTGAGTTTGTAACAAAAGGCTTTTCTATAAAATCAAATTTTCCAGATATCTACTGAAGCTGATTTATCTTCTACTATCTTCGTCACTAAATTTGACAGACATATATTACTGATACAACCTCTCTACCTACAATCTTACAGTTAATCTGAGGTTAGTTTCTTAGTTTGCTCTTTGATTTTCATTGATAAAAAGAAATGCTCCTCCAAGACGGAAGAGCATTTTTTATTGTGATTTTGATTCGGTTTCTGCCGACTCTGGATGGAGTTCTTGGTAACTTGGTGCCTTGAAAAGGTCAGCACTGGTTTTACCTTGTCGTTGGCTAAAGAGACTGGTTGATTGACCACCTTTTTCCTGCTCAATCTTTTGCAGAATTGGCAAAGAATTGAGGTAAGAAATACTTTCTGTATCAACTTTTCCAAGATGATCTGCTTGGTAGAAACGTATTAAATCACCAGTTTGAATCTGGTCGCTGATTTTCAGCTGTTGACTAGCTGCTTGACGAACAATTTCTAGTTCAGTCTGAGCTTGTTCATCAAGATTGCTGATTTCAAGACCGCTCTCAGTATAGTAGGTTCGTCCGTCATAGCTAGTATATTTTGGTGTGACGAAGGAATTGGCAGTTCGAAAGGCAACTATTTCTTGATGGTCTGGAGACAGAAGGTCTTGTCCAACTTGAAGGAAGGAATTGGACTCAATACCAAGGAGGTGTTCTAGAGTCGGTAAGATATCGATTTGTCCACCGAAGGTATTGATGATTTGTCCCTTTTCATAACCAGGCATGACCACCATAAAAGGAACTCGTTGCAACATGGCATTGTCGTAATTCGACCAGTTCTCAGAAGTCTTTCCAATCAAGGGTGCTAGGTCAGGATTGCGGGAATTGGAAATTCCATAATGGTCTCCGTAGATGACGATGATGGATTTTTCATAGAGGCCACTTTCTTTGAGATAGTCAAAGAAGGCCTTGATAGCACTATCCAGATAGTTGGCGGTTTGGAAGTAGCCATTGATCGTTTCATCTTTGGTTTTAGCCAGTGGGAAACCAAGCTCATCGCCTGTCAGATTGCTAGCATAGGGATAGTGATTGGACACCGTGATATACTTAGCATAAAAAGGCTGCTGTAAGTGCTCTAGATACTGGATAGAATCTTTCATCATGATTTTATCATTTAAACCATATTGGAAAGAATTGCTACTGTCTTGCTTTGTGAAGTAGGAAGCATCAAAGAAGTATTGGTAGCCCCATTGTTTGTAGGTCGTATTTCGGTTCCAGAAGGTCCCGATATTGCCGTGAAAGACAGCACTTGATTGGTAGCCGTTTTTTGATAGGATAAAAGGAGCTGCCTGCTGGGTATTGGTACCACCGTAATTGACCATAAAGGAACCTTGGTCAAGTCCAAACAAACCGGTCTCTAGCATGGTTTCCGCATCTGAGGTTTTACCAGCCTTAACTTGGTTAAAGATATTCGAAAAGGCTAGGGTTGATTGCGAATGGTAGAGTGAATTTAGGAAGGGAGTGACTTCATGCTCAGTTCCATCTAGGTTGAGTTTATAGTCAAGTAGGAACTGTTGGAAACTCTCCAAGTGGAGATAAATCACATTTTTTCCTTTGGCCAAGCCAAAATAGTCTGGATTGGGCTTAGCAGAATGTTCTTGAATATAATCTGTAATAGGTTGAAGATCAGTCTCAGAGGCCTTGGCACGTTCTTTGTTGGCGCTATAGGATTGGTTGGCACTATAGCCTAAAAAGGCTGGCAAACTGAGGGCGCGGACAACATAATAATTCGAAAATCCTCGCGATAGGAGATCGGGACGTTCAATTTCAGCCAAGAAAAGATTAGCAGAAAAGAGCAGGGCTGAGAGAGCAGTGATAGCAACACTGGAGCGGAATTTGAAAGGTCTCCTATCCAGCTGGATGAACTTTTTATAGAAAAGGAAAGCCAGCAATGGGAAATCCATAAAATAGATGAAATCCCAAGGACGCAGTAACTCTAGTTCCGCAGTGCCGACAGACACCTTGCTGACCACCTTCATGGTATTAGCCGTGATAAAGTCACTAAATTCTCGATAGTAAAAGACATTGGAATAGAGCCAAATGAATAAAAGGCTATAAATAGTTATACTCAGACCATAAAAGATCTTGGTTGAGCGAGCATAGAGGGCTAGAGCCAGCAGGAGTAGTCCTAGAGGAAGGGGATTGAAAAAGGCGATAAAGGCAAGGTAATTTCCCTGCAACTTGCCTACTTGAATATCTAAATTAAAGTCAACGGTATAGGCTAATAAGGTTTTGAGCCAATAGAGGATTAAAAGGGTTAGGACAAAACCCAGTCTGGTACCCATGGCTTTTTGGATTTTGTTAAAATTGCTTCTCACACATTTACTTCCTAATTTTTTATTAGTATTAGTATACCATTTTTTAAAAGAAGAGTAAAAAAGCAAGGGTAGTTTCTTTTTTGAGAATTGTCTAAAAGTTTGATATAATGGTAGTTATGAATAGAATAAGAGTTAGCAAAAGGGTTGAAAAGAAGCTCGCTAAGGGGCTAGTTTTACTAGAAGCCAGTGATCTTGAGAATGTCAATCTTAAGGATCAGGAAGTAGAAGTGCAGAGTCAGGAAGGAACCTTTCTTGGAACTGCCTACCTTTCGCAGCAAAACAAGGGCTTGGGCTGGTTTGTTAGTAAGGACAAGGTGGCCTTCAATCAAGCTTTCTTTGAAACGCTGTTTAGACAAGCTAAAGAAAAGAGAAAATCCTATTATCAAGATGATTTGACAACTGCCTTTCGTCTCTTCAACCAAGAGGGGGATGGCTTTGGGGGTTTGACAGTGGACCTTTATGGCGACTATGCTGTCTTTTCTTGGTATAACTCTTATGTTTATCAGATTCGCAAGGTTATCTCAGAAGCCTTTAGACAGGTTTTTCCTGAGCTTTTAGGAGCCTATGAGAAGATCCGTTTTAAGGGTTTGGACTATGAATCTGCCCATATTTATGGTCAAGAAGCACCTGACTTTTTCACTGTTTTGGAAAATGGTGTTCTGTATCAAGTCTTTATGAACGATGGCTTGATGACAGGGATTTTTCTAGATCAGCACGAGGTTCGTGGTAGTCTAGTTGATGGGTTGGCTATGGGTAAATCCTTGCTCAACATGTTTTCTTATACAGCAGCCTTTTCAGTAGCTGCGGCCATGGGAGGAGCAAGCCAGACTACTTCGGTTGACCTAGCTAAACGTTCACGAGAATTGTCTCAAGCGCATTTTCAGGCAAATGGAATCAGCACAGACGACCATCGTTTTATAGTCATGGATGTCTTTGAATATTTCAAATATGCCAAGCGAAAAGATTTGACATACGATGTGATTGTCCTAGATCCGCCAAGCTTTGCTCGGAATAAAAAACAAACTTTCTCTGTGGCCAAGGATTATCACAAGTTGATATCCCAGAGTCTTGAGATTTTAAATCCTGGAGGGATTATCATTGCCAGTACCAATGCTGCCAATGTTTCCCGCCAGAAATTTACAGAACAAATTGATAAAGGCTTTGCAGGAAGAAGTTACCAGATTTTAAATAAATACGGTCTTCCAGCAGATTTCGCCTATAATAAAAAAGATGAAAGTAGTAATTACCTCAAGGTGATTAGTATGAAGGTTAGTAAATGAAATTAATCGTTTCAGTAATGCCAAGAAGTTTAGAGGAGGCTCAGGCTCTGGATGCCACGAGGTATCTGGATGCGGACATCATTGAATGGCGTGCCGACTATTTGCCTAAGGAAGCGATTTTGCAGGTAGCTCCAGCTATTTTTGAAAAATTCGCAGGCCGTGAGTTGGTTTTCACATTGCGAACTCGCTCTGAAGGTGGAGAAATCGACCTTTCTCCAGAAGAGTATATCCATCTAATCAAGGAAGTGGCGCAACTCTATCAACCAGACTATATTGATTTTGAGTATTACAGCTACAAGGATGTTTTTGAGGAAATGCTGGACTTTCCAAATCTCGTTTTGAGTTACCACAATTTCCAAGAAACACCTGAAAACATGATGGAAATCTTGTCAGAGTTGACGAGCCTAAATCCAAAACTTGTCAAGGTTGCGGTGATGGCTCACACGGAGCAGGATGTGCTAGACTTGATGAACTATACACGAGGCTTTAAAACCCTCAATCCTGAACAGGAATATGTGACGATTTCTATGGGCAAGGTGGGCAAGGTCTCTCGTATCACTGCGGATGTGACTGGTTCTAGCTGGTCCTTTGCTAGTCTAGATGAGGCCAGTGCACCGGGTCAGATTTCCCTAGCTAACATGAAAAAAATTCGGGAGATTTTGGATGAAGCTTGATGGCTATACACGTTTAGCTGCCGTTGTTGCCAATCCTATCAAGCATTCTATTTCCCCCTTTATCCACAATAGTGCCTTTGAGGCGACAGCTACCAATGGTGCTTATGTGGCTTGGGAGATTGAAGCGGGTGACTTGGAAGTCACAGTGGCTAATATTCGTCGCTACCAGATGTTTGGAATCAATCTTTCCATGCCTTATAAGGAGCAGGTGATTCCTTATTTGGATGAGCTGAGTGATGAAGCGCGCTTGATTGGTGCGGTCAATACGGTTGTCAATGAGAATGGCAATTTAATTGGATATAATACAGATGGCAAGGGATTTTTTAAGAGCTTGCCTTCTTTTACAATTACAGGTAATAAGATGACCCTGCTGGGTGCAGGTGGTGCGGCCAAGTCCATTTTGGCACAAGCTATTTTGGATGGCGTCAGTCAGATTTCTGTCTTTGTTCGTTCCGTTTCTATGGAAAAAACAAGACCTTATCTAGACAAGTTACAGGAGCAAACAGGCTTTAAGGTGGACTTGTATGCTTTAGAATATGTTTCTGAACTGCAAGCAAGGATTGCTGAGTCTGATTTACTGGTCAATGCGACAAGTGTGGGGATGGATGGCCAATCGTCCCCAGTTCCGACAAGTATAGTCTTACCTGAAGATCTCTTGGTCGCAGATATCATTTACCAACCCTTTGAAACATCATTTTTGAAATGGGCTAGAAGTCAGGGAAATCCAGTTGTCAATGGTCTGGGAATGTTGCTCTATCAAGCTGCAGAAGCTTTTCAACTGTGGACAGGTAAAGAAATGCCGACTGAAGAGATTTGGCAGTCTTTAACAGAAAAATACCAATAAAGAAAGGGAGATTCTCCTATGAAAATCAGAATTGATATTCCTCATCATCCTTATGATATTCAGATTGAAAAAGGCTGTCTGGCTCAGGCTGGTCAATGGTTGCGAGAACTCTGGCAACCACAAAAAGTGGTTATCGTAACAGACAACCATGTAGCTTCTCTTTATGCAGAGAAGGTCAAGCTCAGCCTAGAAGATGCTGGTTTTCAAGTAGCTGTTTTTGACTTTTTGGAAGGGGAAGAAAGAAAGAATTTAACCACTGTTCAGAAAGTCTATGAATTTCTAGTCAAGCAAGGTCTGACTCGTAGCGATGGAATCGTGGCTCTTGGTGGTGGTGTCGTTGGGGACCTGGCTGGTTTTATAGCCTCTACCTATATGCGGGGCATTCATTTTGTTCAGATTCCGACCAGTTTAACTGCCCAGGTGGATTCTTCTATCGGTGGAAAGACGGGTGTTAACACTCCATTTGCCAAGAATATGGTAGGAACTTTTGCCCAACCAGATGGGGTTCTGATTGATCCGCTTGTTCTTGAAACCCTCGGAAAAAGAGAGCTGATTGAAGGGATGGGTGAGGTTATCAAGTACGGCTTGATTGAGGATCCAGAACTTTGGGTTCTCTTGACGGAACTGGATGGTTCTGTGGAGAGCATTTTGGAGCATGCAGAGACCTTGATTGAACATTCTTGTCAGGTCAAGCGCAAGATGGTGGTTGAGGATGAGTTGGACAATGGTGTACGCCTATATCTCAATTTTGGCCATACTATTGGTCATGCTATTGAAGCGACTACCGGTTATGGCAAGGTCATGCATGGTGAAGCTGTGGCTGTGGGAATGGTGCAGATTTCCAAGGTTGCTGAGGAAAAAGGCCTCATGCCAGCTGGCATAACCCAGTCCATCACAGCTATGTGTCAGAAATTTGGTTTGCCTGTTGACTATGAAAACTGGGATGTTGATAAACTTTATCAAGCTTTGACTCATGATAAGAAAGCGCGTTGGAACACCTTGAAATTGGTCTTGGTACCAGAGCTTGGTTCAGCGACCATTCACCCAGTTTCTCTGGAAGAGATGAAAGACTACTTGGTAAAATAAGGAGAGTATATGAGATATTTAACTGCAGGAGAATCACACGGCCCCCGTCTGACAGCTATCATTGAAGGAATTCCAGCTGGGCTTCCTTTGACAGCTGAGGATATCAATGAGGACCTTAAGCGCCGTCAGGGTGGCTACGGTCGTGGTGGCCGTATGAAGATTGAGAGTGACCAAGTTGTCTTTACTTCAGGCGTTCGTCACGGGAAGACGACAGGGGCTCCTATTACTATGGATGTCGTCAATAAGGACCATCAAAAATGGCTGGACATCATGTCTGCGGAGGACATTGAAGACCGCCTTAAAAGCAAACGAAAAATCACCCATCCTCGCCCAGGTCATGCCGATTTGGTTGGGGGCATCAAGTACCGTTTTGATGATTTGCGAAATTCCTTGGAGCGCTCATCTGCCCGTGAAACCACTATGCGGGTGGCAGTTGGGGCAGTAGCCAAACGCCTCTTGGCTGAGCTGGATATGGAGATTGCCAACCATGTCGTTGTCTTTGGTGGCAAGGAAATCGATGTCCCTGAAAATCTCACAGTTGCTGAGATTAAGGAAAGAGCTGCCCAGTCTGAAGTTTCTATTGTCAACCAAGAAAGAGAACAGGAAATCAAGGATTATATTGACCAAATCAAACTTGACGGTGATACCATCGGTGGGGTTGTGGAGACAGTTGTTGGAGGTGTTCCAGTTGGTCTTGGTTCCTATGTCCAATGGGACAGAAAATTGGATGCAAGATTGGCCCAAGCAGTTGTCTCTATCAACGCCTTTAAAGGGGTGGAATTTGGTCTTGGCTTTGAAGCTGGTTACCGTAAAGGCAGCCAAGTTATGGACGAAATTCTCTGGTCTAAAGAAGACGGCTATACTCGCCGTACCAACAATCTGGGTGGTTTTGAAGGTGGTATGACTAATGGGCAACCTATTGTTGTTCGTGGCGTGATGAAACCCATTCCTACTCTCTACAAACCACTCATGAGTGTGGATATCGAAACCCACGAACCCTACAAGGCAACTGTGGAGAGAAGTGATCCGACTGCTCTTCCAGCAGCAGGTATCGTCATGGAAACCGTTGTGGCAACGGTTCTGGCACAAGAAATCCTTGAAAAATTCTCATCAGATAATCTAGAGGAATTAAAAGAAGCGGTGGCCAAACACCGAGACTATACAAAGAACTATTAAGGAGTTCCTATGGCAAAAACAGTCTATATCGCGGGCCTTGGATTGATTGGTGCCTCGATGGCACTTGGTATCAAACGCGATCATCCAGATTATGAAATTTTAGGTTATAATCGCAGTCAAGCTTCGAGAGATATCGCCTTGAAAGAAGGCATGATTGACCGTGCAACGGATGATTTTGCTAGTTTTGCTCCTTTGGCAGATATCATCATTCTCAGCTTGCCAATAAAGCAAACCATTTCCTTTATTAAGGAATTGGCCAACTTGGACTTGAAAGAAGGCGTGATTATCTCAGATGCTGGTTCGACCAAGTCAGCCATTGTGGATGCAGCGGAGCAGTATTTGGCTGGCAAATCTGTTCGCTTTGTCGGGGCTCATCCCATGGCTGGTAGTCACAAGACAGGGGCTGCCTCTGCGGATGTCAATCTTTTTGAAAATGCTTATTATATCTTCACGCCTTCGAGACTGACAAGTCCTGAAACACTTGAGGAAATGAGGGATTTGCTTTCAGGTCTTCATGCTCGTTTTATCGAGATTGATGCCAAGGAGCATGATCGGGTAACTTCTCAGATCAGCCATTTCCCTCATATTCTTGCTTCTAGTCTCATGGAACAGACCGCGGTTTATGCTCAAGAACATGAGATGGCAAGGCGCTTTGCTGCCGGTGGTTTTCGAGATATGACCCGAATTGCGGAAAGCGAGCCAGGGATGTGGACTTCTATTCTCTTGTCCAATAGTGAAACTATTCTGGAGCGAATTGCGGATTTCAAGGAGCGCTTAGACGAGGTTGGCCAGGCTATCAGCAAGGGAGATGAGGAGCAAATCTGGAACTTTTTCAACCAAGCGCGTAAGCAACGTCAGGCCATGGAAATCCATAAGCGTGGTGGTGTGGACAGTTCTTATGACCTCTATGTCGATGTTCCCGATGAAGAAGATGTGATTTTACGCATCTTGGAATTGCTACGTGGAACTTCCTTGGTTAATATTCACATCAATGAAGAAAACCGTGAAGATATTCACGGGATCCTACAAATTTCATTTAAAAACGCTCAAGACTTGGAAAGAGCGGAGCATCTAATAACAGAAAATACCGACTATACAGTCGTTGTCAAATAAGGAGAAAATCATGTCAAATATTTACGATAGTGCAAACGAACTCAGTCGCGGTCTACGCGAATTACCAGAATACAAGGATGTCAAAGCAGCTAAAGATGCGATTTCGGCAGATGTTGAGGCAAGCAAAATCTTTACAGAATATGTTGCCTTCCAAGAGGAAATTCAAAGACCAGCACAGACAGGTCAAATGCCAGATGCTTCCTTTCAAGCTAAGATGGAAGGCTTTGGCAAGCAGATTCAGGGGAACAGCCTCTTGTCAGAATTCTTTACCAAGCAACAACAATTGGCAATTTACCTTTCTGACATTGAAAAAATTGTTTTTGAACCAGTTTCAGAATTGCTAAAATAAGAAAATAACTATCATAAAGTCAGGAATTTTTAAGGAATTTCTGGCTTTTTATGATAAAATAGGTAAAAGTATTGCAAGTATGAGGTCCAGTATGAAACTAAAAACAAACATTCGCCACTTATATGGCAGTATCCGCGTCCCAGGTGACAAGTCTATTAGCCATCGTTCCATTATCTTTGGAAGTTTGGCTGAGGGTGAGACCAAGGTTTATGATATTCTGCGAGGTGAAGACGTTCTTTCGACCATGCAGGTTTTTCGTGACCTTGGTGTTGAGATTGAGGATAAAGATGAGGTTATTACCATTCAAGGTGTCGGCATGGATGGCTTAAAAGCGCCGCAAAATGCCCTTGATATGGGGAATTCTGGAACCTCGATTCGTCTGATTTCAGGTGTCCTTGCTGGTGCAGACTTTGAAGTAGAAATGTTTGGCGATGATAGTCTTTCCAAACGTCCTATGGACCGTGTGACGATTCCACTGAAAAAAATGGGTGTTAACATTTCAGGGCAAACTGAGCGAGACTTGCCTCCCCTTTATTTAAAAGGGACGAAAAACCTAAGACCTATTCATTATGAGTTGCCAATTGCATCTGCCCAGGTTAAGTCAGCCTTGATATTTGCGGCCTTGCAGGCTCAGGGGGAGTCTGTTATTATCGAAAAAGAGTGCACCCGTAATCATACTGAAGATATGTTGCAACAATTTGGTGGCAATTTAAGTGTGGACGGTAAGAAAATCACAGTCCAAGGACCACAAAAATTGACAGGACAGAAGGTGGTCGTACCAGGAGATATTTCCAGTGCAGCCTTTTGGTTGGTCGCAGGTTTGATTGTTCCGAATTCTCGTCTAGTGCTGCAGAATGTGGGTATCAACGAAACACGTACCGGTATTATCGATGTCATTCGTGCCATGGGTGGAAAATTGGAAATAACTGAAATCGACCCAGTCGGTAAATCTGCTACCTTGACTGTTGAGTCTTCTGACTTGAAAGGAACAGAGATTGGTGGCGCTTTGATTCCACGTTTGATTGATGAATTGCCTATTATTGCCCTGCTTGCGACTCAAGCCCAAGGTGTCACAGTTATCAAGGATGCTGAGGAACTCAAGGTTAAGGAAACAGATCGCATTCAGGTGGTGGCAGACGCCTTAAATAGTATGGGAGCAGATATTACTCCTACGGCAGATGGGATGATTATCAAAGGGAAATCAGCTCTTCACGGTGCTAGAGTCAATACTTTTGGTGACCACCGTATCGGCATGATGACAGCTATCGCAGCCCTCTTGGTTGCAGATGGAGAAGTGGAGCTTGACCGTGCTGAAGCCATCAATACCAGCTATCCTAGTTTCTTTGATGATTTGGAGAGCTTGATTCATGGCTAAGGTATTACTAGGATTTATGGGGGCTGGCAAGTCCACTATTGCAAGAGAATTGGACCCAGATTACATCGATATGGATGCCTTGATTGAGAAGCGCTTAGGTATGTCCATTGCGAATTTTTTCGCTGAAAAGGGAGAAGCGGCCTTTCGTCAGGTAGAATCAGAAGTCCTAGCTGATATACTACAAAGAGACCAAGTCGTGTCAACTGGTGGAGGAGTGGTCGTTTCTCAGAGAAATCGTGACTTACTAAAGACTAATACAGATAACATCTACCTGAAATCAGATTTTGAAACCCTCTACCAACGTATCGCAGCTGATAAGGACAATCAGCGCCCGCTTTTTCTAAATAATAGCAAGGAAGAATTAGCAACTATTTTCCAAGAAAGACAGGCTTGGTATGAGGAAGCGGCTAGTCGGGTTTTGGATGTGACCAATCTAAGCCCAGAGGAAATTATAGAGGAACTGAGATGAAAATTGCTTATCTAGGTCCCAAGGGATCATTTTCACACCACGTTGTGCAGACAGCTTTTCCTCATGAGGAATTGCAGGCCTTTGCCAATATTACAGATGTCATCAAGGCCTATGAGCAAGGCTTGGTGGACTATTCTGTGGTGCCAGTTGAAAATTCTATTGAGGGTAGTGTTCATGAAACCTTGGACTACCTTTTTCATCAGGCTCGCATTCAAGCAGTTGCAGAAATCGTTCAGCCTATTCATCAGCAGTTGATGGTGGTTCCAGGTCATACTAAGATTGAAAAGATTTTTTCACATCCACAGGCCTTGGCTCAAGGAAAGAAATTCATCGCTGAACAGTATCCAGAGGCACAAATCGAGGTGACTGCTAGTACTGCCTATGCGGCCCGCTTTATTTCCGAACATCCAGACCAGCCTTATGCAGCCATTGCACCAAGAAGTTCTGCAGAAGAATATGGCTTGGAACTGATTGCCGAGGATATTCAGGAAATGGAAGCCAATTTCACACGTTTTTGGGTGCTAGGAGCCGAAATTCCTACTATTCCCTTGCAAGCACAAACTGAAAAAATGAGTTTGGCCTTGACCTTACCTGACAACCTTCCAGGTGCACTTTATAAGGCCCTGTCGACCTTTGCTTGGCGAGGAATTGACTTAACAAAAATTGAAAGTCGTCCACTCAAGACAGCGCTAGGCGAATACTTTTTCATTATCGATGTGGACTATACTGATAAGGACTTGGTTCACTTTGCCCAAAAAGAATTAGAAGCTATTGGAATCCAGTATAAAATTCTGGGTGCCTATCCTATTTATCCAATATCAGACCATGGAAAGGAGAGAAGATGAGTAAAGAAAATCCCTTAAGCCATCATGAGCAGTTGCGTTATGACTATCTACTTAAGAATATTCACTACCTCAATGAGCGAGAGAAAAAGGAATTTGCTTATTTGCAAGACAAATTAAATAGGGCAAGTAGTGACGTTCCCTCAGAAAGTCAGGAATTGACAGAGGATTATAGAAAGACAAGTGCTAACACTTCGATTCCTTCTTATAATAGCCGTAGTCGTTCTGAGAGATACCAGAAAATCAATTCTCTTCCAAAGAAAAAAACTAAAAAGCGGAAGCTACGTTGGGGGCGCATTTTCGCAGGTTTACTGGCTATCTTAGCTTGTCTAGCCTTAGGTATGATTTTTATGTTTTTAAAAGGTTACACCAATGCTAATCCAGATAAAAATGTCAATGCCAGGGCAGCTCAAGTAGAAGTTTTTAATGGTCAAGATACCAGAGATGGAGTTAATATTTTGATCATGGGTACAGATGGGCGAATCGGTCAAAATAGTGCTGAGACGCGGACGGACTCTATTATGGTATTAAATGTTGGCGGTTCGGATAAGAAAATTAAGCTGGTCAGCTTCATGCGTGACAATTTGGTTTATATAGACGGTTACAGTCAAGTGATTAACGGTAGAAAACAGACGGATAACAAGTTAAACGTAGCCTATGAGTTAGGAGAACAAGAGGGGCAAAAAGGGGCAGAAATGGTTCGTCAAGTTTTGAAAGATAATTTTGATTTGGACATTAAGTACTATGCCTTGGTCGATTTTCAGGCCTTTGCTACAGCGATTGACACACTTTTCCCTGATGGGGTGACGATTGATGCTCAATTTTCAACATTGAATGGGCGCCAACTAACAGAAGCTACAGTTGGAGATGATTTACACGCTACTGAGACTGAGTCTCCAACCCAAACCATCAAAGTCGGAAAACAGCAGATGAATGGTTCGACCTTGCTCAATTATGCTCGTTTCCGTGATGATGATGAGGCGGATTACGGCCGTACCAAAAGACAGCAACAAGTACTGACAGCAGTTCTTCAGCAAATCAAAGATCCAACCAAGCTCTTTACGGGCTCAGAGGCACTTGGCAAGGTATTCGCAATGACCTCAACGAATGTTCCTTATACCTTCCTGTTAACAAATGGCTTGTCTTTCCTAGACGGAGCTCAAAATGGTATTGAAAAATTGACGATTCCAGAACTGGGTGACTGGGTAGATGCCTATGATGTTTATGGAGGCTTGGGCTTACTTGTCGATCAAAACAAATATCAGAATAAATTATCTCAGATGGGCTTGAGATAAGATAAGACAGAAAAATCAAAGTTTGATAGCTATTTATCTAGCAGTCAGGCTTTGATTTTTTACAGTCTGCAATAGATTTTTACCCCCTATTTGTGGTATAATGGAACAATACGATAGAAAGAATAATGAACAATATGACTGATTTAAAAGCAATTCAGGCTCGTAGTCTGGAGATGGCTGAATATTTTGTGGGCTTTTGCAAGGAACATGATTTACTTTGTTATCTCTGTGGAGGAGGTGCTATTGGTGCCCTTCGAAACAAGGGCTTTATTCCTTGGGATGACGACCTAGACTTTTTTATGCCTCGTAAAGATTATGAGAAATTAGCAGAATTATGGCCTCGTTATGCAGATGAGCGTTATTTCTTGTCAAAGAGTAACAAGGATTTTGTAGACCGCAATCTTTTTATTACCATTCGTGACAAGGAAACTACCTGTATCAAACCTTACCAGCAGGATTTGAATTTACCACATGGTCTGGCCTTGGATGTCTTGCCTTTGGATTATTATCCGAAAAATCCATCTGAGAGAAAGAAACAGGTTCGCTGGGCCTTGATTTATTCACTCTTTTGTGCCCAAACTATTCCAGAAAAGCATGGTGCACTTATGAAATGGGGAAGCCGTATTTTACTGGGTATGACTCCCAAATCTCTCCGTTATCGTATTTGGAAAAAAGCTGAGAAAGAAATGACCAAGTATAGTCTGGATGAGAGCGATGGCATCACAGAATTATGCTCAGGTCCTGGTTACATGAGAAACAAGTACCTAATCGAATCTTTTGAAGATAATCTTTTCTTACCATTTGAAGGGACAGAGATGCCTATTCCAGTTGGCTATGATGCCTATCTCAGCACTGCTTTTGGCGATTATATGACGCCACCATCAGCAGACAAGCAAGTACCGCATCATGATGCTGTCGTCGCTGATATGGATAAGTCTTATACAGAATACAAGGGAGAATATGGTGGCTAAGAAAAAAATATTATTTTTTATGTGGTCTTTTTCTCTCGGAGGCGGTGCAGAAAAAATCCTGTCGACAATTGTTTCAAATCTGAATCCAGAAAAGTATGATATTTATATTCTTGAAATGGAGCACTTTGACAAGGGATACGAATCTGTTCCCAAGCATGTACGCATTTTAAAATCCCTTCATGATTATCGCCAAGCCAGATGGATTCGAGCTCTTTTGTGGAGAATGAGAATTTATTTTCCAAAATTGACACGTCGCTTACTGGTGAAAGATGACTATGATGTTGAAGTTTCCTTTACCATTATGAATCCTCCGCTTTTGTTCTCTAAAAGAAAAGAAGTCAAGAAAATCTCTTGGATTCATGGAAGTATTGAAGAATTTCTTAAGGATAGCTCAAAAAGGGAATCACATAGACGCCAGTTGGATGCTGCGGATACCATTGTAGGAATTTCAAAAAAGACCAGTCATTCTATCAAGGAAGTCTATCCAGATTATGCTACGAAATTACAGACGGTCTACAATGGATATGATTTTAAGAGTATTCTAGAAAAATCTCAAGAGAAGATCGATATGGAGATTGCGCCTCAAAGTATCTGTACTATTGGACGGATTGAGGAAAATAAGGGTTCTGACCGTGTGGTGGAAGTGATACGCTTATTACACCAAGAGGGAAAAAACTATCATCTCTACTTCATAGGGGCTGGTGATATGGAAGAGGAACTGAAAAAACGAGTCAAAGAGTATGGGCTTGAGGACTATGTACATTTCCTTGGTTATCAAAAAAATCCATACCAGTATTTGTCTCAGATGAAAGTTCTCTTGTCTATGTCTAAGCAAGAAGGTTTTCCTGGAGTGTATGTGGAAGCCTTGAGTATGGGACTTCCTTTTGTCTCTACGGATGTCGGAGGGGCTGAGGAATTATCCCAAGAAGGACGATTTGGACAAATCATTGAGAGCAATCAAGAGGCAGCTCAGGCAATTTCGAACTACATGACTTCTGCTTCAAACTTCGATGTCAATGAGGCTAGTCAATTCATTCAACAATTTACAATTGCCAAACAAATTGAACAAGTAGAAAAACTATTAGAGGAGTAGCATGGAAACTGCATTAATTAGTGTCATTGTGCCAGTCTATAATGTGGCGCAGTACCTAGAAAAATCGATAGCTTCCATTCAGAAGCAGACCTATCAGAATCTGGAAATCATTCTTGTTGATGATGGAGCAACGGATGAAAGTGGTCGCTTATGTGATTCAATCGCTGAACAAGATGATAGGGTGTCAGTACTTCATAAAAAGAATGAAGGTTTGTCGCAAGCACGAAACGATGGAATGAAGCAGGCTCACGGAGATTATCTGATTTTTATTGATTCAGATGATTATATCCATCCAGAAATGATTCAGAGCTTATATGAGCAATTAGTTCAAGAAGATGCGGATGTTTCGAGCTGTGGTGTCATGAATGTCTATGCTAATGATGAAAGTCCACAGTCAGCCAATCAGGATGTCTATTTTGTCTGTGATTCTCAAACATTTCTAAAGGAATACCTCATAGGTGAAAAAATACCTGGAACGATTTGCAATAAGCTAATCAAGAGAGAGATTGCAACTGCCCTATCCTTTCCAAAGGGATTGATTTATGAAGATGCTTATTATCATTTTGATTTAATCAAGTTGGCTAAGAAGTACGTTGTTAATACCAAACCCTATTATTACTATTTCCATAGAGGGGATAGTATTACGACTAAACCCTATGCAGAGAAGGATTTAGCCTATATTGATATCTACCAAAGGTTTTATAATGAAGTTGTGAAAAACTATCCAGATTTGAAAGAGGTTGCTTTTTTCAGATTAGCCTATGCCTACTTTTTTATTCTGGATAAGATGTTGCTAGATGATCAGTATAAACAGTTTGAAGCCTATTCTCAGATTCATCGTTTTTTAAAAGGTCATGCCTTTGCTATTGCTAGGAATCCAATTTTCCGTAAAGGGAGAAGAATTGGTGCTCTGGCTCTATTCATAAACATTTCCTTATACCGATTCTTATTACTGAAAAATATTGAAAAATCTAAAAAATTACATTAGAACGGGGGTGAGCAAGTGATTGATGGAAAACGATTATTATTTAGTTTGACCATAGTCAGTTATGCCTTGACGCTAGTAAGTGGAATTGTGTATCTGTTTAATAATAATAATGTTAGCTTACTTTCTACTTTATTGTTCTTGTTGGTTAGTAGCTTAATTGCTTGTTGGAATGATATCAAGTATTACTTAATCCATTTTATTTTCTTTTTAACTATTTTTGTATTTCTGGTATCAAGGCCGACCATTGATTATTTTAGAGATGGCGCTTTGGATACCTATCATCCCATAGCCTATCGTTTTGCCTTTATAGTTGTCATGGTTTCGATTCTGGGCTTGACCATAGGAGGCGTCCTGGCTCGTTACTTCATAGCTAGGAAGAAAATAAAAGTACCAAATATAGGAAATTCTCTAAAAGAGGTTTATATCAAGCGGTTACGCTTTGTATCACTAGGAGTTTTTCTTCTAACCTATCCTTTCTATTTCATTAGATTATTTGAACGACTCCTGTATCGCTTGCAGACTTCCTACTATGCCTACTATGCAAA
Organism: Streptococcus oralis subsp. dentisani; assembly: GCF_002860905.1. Classification (GTDB taxonomy): domain Bacteria; phylum Bacillota; class Bacilli; order Lactobacillales; family Streptococcaceae; genus Streptococcus; species Streptococcus oralis_BA. The sequence continues at coordinate 22,084 of NZ_PKIG01000005.1, forward strand.
TTTTGAAAGTAAACTGCCTTATTTTACCTACATTTTGTCTACCTTTACGGTCTACGCAATGTGTATGTATCTGGCAACCAAACCAAAGAAATGGCAGGCCACAGCAGTGCTTGTCTCCTTTATTGCAGCTAATACTATTCATTTGGCAATTGGGACGCGAAATCCTTTTATTTTAAGTATTTTATTTGCTTTTGTTTATTACTTTATGCGGGAGCAAACCGAAAAAGGAAAATGGATTGGATTTAAAGAAAAGTTAGCGATTTTTGTAGGATCTCCTATTCTCATGTTAGCGATGGGAGTACTCAATTATGTACGGGATAATGTCCAAGTTTCCCATACAGGTTTCTGGGATATCTTACTTGACTTTATCTATAAACAAGGGACTAGTTTTGGTGTCTTGGCTCGAGGTTTTCTATTTAACAGTAGCCTCCCTTACCGAGATTTCCGTAATTTTACTTTTGGTCCTGTTCTTGATTATTTTGCAAGGGGGAGTTTGGGGGCAATTTTCGGAGGAAAAGCCTTTGAGCATACAACCAATAGTGTGGAATTGGCTATTGATAGTAATAGTTATGCCCACAATCTATCCTATCTTGTTTTGAACAAGGAATATTTGAAAGGACATGGTATCGGAAGTAGTTATATCATGGAGTTATATACAGACTATGGTATGATAGGAGTCTTTCTACTTAGTCTCTTGCTAGGTATGTTATTCATAGCCATGTTGCAAGTAGCCTATCGCTCTAGAACAATCCTATTTGCCTTGTCCCTACTCATCTTGAATAATCTATTCTTTATGCCAAGAAGTAGCTTTTCAGAAAGTTTCTTCAATTTATTTACAATGCAATTCTGGGGAATTGTTCTTGTGATTATATTCGTAGCGAAAATGCTTACAAAAGAGAACCAGTATCTACTAAACAAAGGAGAAAAAAATCATGTTTGAACATTATTCAGTAGCTGATTTGTTTGCAAATCTTTATAAAAAACGAAAAGTAAATATTTTAGCTCTCATTGCTTTATTTGCTTTCATTGCTGTACCATTTACAATTAAAGCAGTTAAGAATAAAAATACTGTCAAAGACACAACAAGTTATTCAACTTATCTTAGCTATAAAATAACTCCTCCAGAAGATTCAGCCAAAACGATTTTGAATCATCAAATTGGTGGTTATAGTGATTTTTATGGGAAATTGATTGATGGTAATTTGAATGGAGCTTATCTTTTCAATGATGTAGAGTCTAGTGAGTTGAAAAAAATTGCTAGTGAATTGGATACAACAGAGACAACCTTGAAAAACTCTACAAGTGACTATTGGTGGAAAAAATTAACCGTCTACTATATGATTGACGATGCAGGGGTTGGTGTGAAAATTTTGACACCAAGTAAAGACGCTAATGACTTGTTAGAGAAAAAGATTGATGCATTGGTTGATAAATTTAAAAATACCTATGCAAATGTGAAAATTGAAAAATTGGAAACCATCAACTCTAAAGAATTGAACGCCAATGGTGAGACAGCGCTTGGATTGAATGTGAAGAATCTGATTCTCCGTTTAGCTGTTATTGGAGTTGTCTGTGTGATTTTGGTTGTGATGGGAAATGTATTGATTTATCTCTTTAACCCAACAATCAATAGAGCAGGTGATTTTTCTCAGTATCAAATTGATTTTGTAACAGAGATTACAACAATTGCTAACCTAGCAGATATCCTATCATACAAAAATGCTGGACAAGAATTGACTATCGTTAGCTCAAATAAAGCTATCCTAGATAAATTGAAACAAAATCAAGAGGCCTTAAAAGGAATTCATTTTGTCGATTTACAAGATGTGCCATCGCTTTTAGAAAGAGATACAGTCCTTCTTGTTGAAGAGTATGGAGTGACTCGTTATAAGAAATTTGAACAAAGTCTTCAAATTCTTAGAAACTTAAATCGTTCTATCCTCGGTGTAGCAACCTTTAAATTATAAGCATTCTGATACATCGCATCTCTAAAGTTGGCGAAGAGTCGGTTTTGAGGCTCCATAATATTTGTAGTGGGTACCCTCCATATAGATATTATGGAGTCTATTTTGTTGTCTTGTTAGAAGATAGTAGTCACTGAGAGTCCTCTAGTAAAGAATATCAACAAATCCGTTAGATTCTCAATTCAAAGATTACTTAAAAGTTAATTGAAAAGACTTCAATGAAAGATATAAATCATAAACTTTCAATCTTATTATAATTATCATACTGTAACTAAATAATTAAGGCTTGATAATTTTTGTATTTTCAATCCCAATTGGAGTTCTTTGCTTTTTTTACGATATATTTGTCCTTGGTTAAAGTTCAATAAATTTTATTTGAAATACTCAAAAAGTTAGTTTTTAATCTTAAATTTTTGAGGATTTGAGTTCCTAAAAATGTTTTAAAATAATTAAAGACTAGTTGTTGAAAACAAAAGAGTTATTTTAACTAACTTTATGATATAATGAAAAATGAGGTAAATTGAATGAAAAGTATAAAATTAAATGCTCTATCTTATATGGGAATTCGTGTCTTAAATATTATTTTTCCCATCCTAACTGGAACCTATGTCGCACGTGTCTTAGACCGAACTGACTATGGTTACTTCAACTCAGTCGACACAATTTTGTCATTTTTCTTACCCTTTGCGACTTATGGAGTTTATAACTACGGTTTACGGGCCATCAGTAATGTCAAGGATAACAAAAAAGATCTGAATAGAACCTTCTCTAGTCTTTTTTATTTGTGCATAGCGTGTACAATTTTGACCACTGCTGTCTATATCCTAGCCTATCCTCTCTTCTTTACTGATAATCCAATCATCAAAAAAATCTACCTTGTTATGGGGATTCAACTCATTGCCCAGATTTTTTCAATCGAGTGGGTCAATGAAGCTCTGGAAAATTACAGTTTTCTCTTTTACAAGACTGCCTTCATCCGTATCCTGATGCTGGTCTCTATTTTCCTGTTTGTCAAGAATGAACACGATATTGTTGTTTATACACTTGTGATGAGTTTATCGACGCTGATTAACTACCTGATTAGTTATTTTTGGATTAAAAGAGACATCAAACTTGTTAAGATTCACCTAAGTGATTTTAAACCACTCTTTCTCCCTCTGACAGCCATGTTAGTCTTTGCCAATGCCAATATGCTCTTCACTTTTTTAGATCGTCTCTTTCTCGTTAAAACAGGGATTGATGTTAACGTTAGTTACTATATCATGGCTCAACGAATTGTGACCGTTATAGCTGGGGTTGTAACAGGAGCTATCGGAGTGAGTGTGCCTCGTCTCAGTTACTATTTGGGTAAAGGAGACAAAGAAGCCTATGTTTCTCTGGTTAACAGAGGAAGTCGAATCTTTAACTTCTTTATCATTCCACTCAGTTTCGGACTCATGATTTTAGGACCAAATGCTATCCTACTTTATGGTAGTGAAAAATATATCGGAGGCGGTATCTTAACCTCTCTCTTCGCTTTTCGTACGATTATCCTGGCACTGGATACCATTCTTGGTTCCCAAATTCTCTTTACAAATGGCTATGAAAAACGAATCACAGTCTATACAGTCTTTGCAGGATTGCTCAATTTGGGCTTAAATAGTCTCCTCTTTTTCAACCACATCGTGGCGCCTGGATACTACTTACTGACAACTATGCTATCAGAGGCCTCTCTACTTGTTTTCTATATCATTTTCATCCATAGAAAACAACTCATCCACTTAGGACATATCTTCAGCTATACTATTCGATACTCGCTCTTTTCACTTTCCTTTGTAGGAATCTATTTCCTGATTAATTTCTTGTATCCTGTAGATATGGTCATTAATTTGCCGTTTTTGATTAATACTGGTTTGATTGTCTTGCTATCAGCCATCTCTTATATTGGTCTACTTGTCTTTACCAAAGATAGCATTTTCTATGAATTTTTAAACCATGTTCTAGCCTTAAAAAATAAATTCAAAAAATCATAGGAGTTTAAAATGAAAAAACTAACCATTGAAGATGCCAAACAAATTGAATTAGAAATTTTGGATTACATTGATACTCTCTGTAAAAAGCACAATATCAACTATATTATTAACTACGGGACGCTGATTGGGGCAGTTCGACATGAGGGCTTTATTCCTTGGGATGACGATATTGATTTATCCATGCCTCGAGAAGACTATCAACGATTTATTAACATTTTTCAAAAGGAAAAAAGCAAATATAAGCTCCTTTCCTTAGAAACTGATAAGAACTACTTTAACAACTTTATCAAAATAATAGACAGTACGACTAAAATTATTGATACTCGGAATACAAAAACCTATGAGTCAGGTGTTTTTATCGACATTTTCCCTATGGACCGATTTGATGATCCTAAGGTCATTGATACTTGTTATAAACTGGAAAGCTTCAAACTTCTGTCTTTCAGTAAACATAAAAATATTGTCTATAAGGATAGCCTTTTAAAAGATTGGATACGAACAGCCTTTTGGTTGCTCCTTCGACCTGTTTCTCCTCGTTATTTTGCAAATAAAATCGAGAAAGAAATTCAAAAATATAGTCGTGATAATGGGCAGTATATGGCTTTTATCCCTTCTAAATCTAAGGAAAAGGAAGTCTTCCCAAGTGGTACCTTTGACAAAACAATCAATCTCCCATTTGAGAATTTAAGCCTTCCAGCACCTGAAAAATTTGATACTATTTTGACACAATTTTATGGAGATTATATGACCCTACCACCAGAAGAAAAACGCTTCTACAGTCATGAATTTCACGCTTATAAATTGGAGGATTAGGATGCAATATTTAGAAAAAGAAGAAATTAAAGAAATTCAACTAGCCCTGCTAGACTATATTGATGAGACTTGTAAGAAACATGATATTCCTTATTTTCTCAGTTATGGAACCATGCTTGGAGCTATCCGCCACAAAGGTATGATTCCATGGGATGATGATATTGATATTTCTCTCTATCGTGAAGATTATGAGCGCTTATTGAAGATTATTGAGGAAGAAGACCATCCACGTTATAAGGTTCTCTCCTACGACACTTCTTCTTGGTACTTCCATAATTTCGCATCGATTTTGGATACTTCTACTGTTATCGAAGACCATGTTAAGTACAAGCGTCATGACACCAGTCTCTTTATCGATGTCTTCCCAATTGATCGCTTTACAGATTTGAGCATTGTCGACAAGAGCTATAAGTATGTGGCTCTTCGTCAACTGGCTTATATCAAAAAATCACGCGCAGTTCACGGTGACAGCAAACTAAAAGATTTTCTTAGATTATGTAGCTGGTACGCTCTCAGATTTGTCAATCCGAGATACTTCTATAAGAAAATAGATAAGTTAGTTAAGAATAGTGTTGTAGAACAGCCGAAATATGAGGGAATGGTTGGAGTTGATAAAGAGGGAATGAAGGGTGTTTTCCAAATAAATACTTTCAAAGAGTTAATCTTAACAGAGTTTGAGGGAAGAATGTTACCAATTCCTAAAAATTATGATGTCTTTTTAACCCAGATGTATGGGGATTATATGACACCACCATCAAAGGAAATGCAGGAGTGGTATAGTCATAGTATAAAAGCTTTTCGCAAGGTGGAGAAGTAATTCTGTTTTATGAGAGAACAAATCTTGTGAGTGTCTATTGAGGAGATTAGGACATTGATATTCTTATACAAGCTTGGACACAAAAAGGAGTTCTAGTTTACTAAGACCAATTTTTTATACATCAGCAGAAAATATTGCAAATTGTGGTCTGTAGAGATGGTAAAGGAAAGTGTGATATACATGAAGAACATAATGATAAGAAATTTAATATTATTTAGTTTTCTTGTATGTCCTTTAAATATGGCTACCAAATTATCCGCATCCACTTTATTAATGTAAAATCTAAGTCAGGGAGTTATACTATTCTTTTAGAAAGCTAAGGGTACTTTGTTTTAATTATGTGACTATTGATCCTTCTCGCTCCGTTAGGTGCGCGTCGAAGGTTATAGCCTAAAAACTTCAAATGCGATACAATAAAGTTGTTTCTGTAAATCGAAAAGTGAAAAAATATGGTACAAAAGTCTCATAGTTTATCGTACACAAAGTGGCGCTGTAAGTATCACATCTTATATAGACGAAAAGTAGTCTATAATCAATATCGAAGTAGTTTAAGCGAAGTATTTCATCGCTTGTGTAGTTATAAGGAAGTTGAAATTATCAGTTAGATTATGTACATATGTCAACTCTTTGTAAACTGTAGTGAGTTTAAGAAAAGCTAAGATCGAGAAAGGACACATTTTGTCCTTTCTTTTTTAAGTACGACGGGCATATCGTGCATCTGAGATGTAAGTCCTCCGTGGGCACCCGCTACTGGTGAACCCAATAGCGATTCCCAAGCCTGACTATCGTGAGGTAGCGGATTAAAACGGTCTGGGGATAGACCGTTTTAAGTCTGACGCTAGAAATAAGAATCGTCAGAGGAAGGGATAGCGAAATCGTGGCTCTACGAACAGGAACGTGATAGTAAGGCGTATATAGTGGATAAGGGGGCTTAAAACTCTAAAGTACAAAAAGGTAGTCGTAACCTATATGCGTAAATCACGAGAGTAATTGAATTCGGACTAAGGTTTGTGTGAAAAAGATAAATCTTCCTAGAGTCTAAAGACTCTGCGTCAGATTTCCTATTTTCACTGTAACCTTTTAACGTCCTCGTATCTTGTATAAACGAGGAAAGATGTACGACTTATCCCGTGAGGTCTCATGAGCGCTGAAAGCGTAGTAACAACGAATCATGAGAAGTCAGCCGAACCCATAGTAGTGATGAAGCTTCTGTAATGGAAGTGGAGCGAAGGGGTGACCAACTAATCGAAGTAATCCTACTTCACTGGTGTCTGTAAAACGAGCGGTCTGATAGAACTGGACTCTGTCACGTATTGACTAGATGAAGGTTCACCAATATAAGATGTCCCTCAGGCACCAAAACAAGAAAGGAATACGCACATGTCAAAATTGCTAGATAAGATATTATCACGCGAAAATATGCTGGAATCCTACAATCAAGTAAAATCCAATAAGGGCTCAGCTGGGATTGATGGAATTACTATAGAAGAGATGGATAATTATCTCAGACAAAACTGGCGCCTTACTAAGGAACTGATAAAACAGAGAAAATATAAGCCTCAACCAGTTCTTAGAGTTGAGATTCCTAAACCAAACGGAGGCATCCGTCAACTAGGAATTCCAACAGTTATGGATAGAATGATTCAACAGGCCATTGTCCAAGTCATTAGCCCCATTTGTGAACCCCATTTCTCAGATACGAGTTATGGCTTCAGACCAAATAGCTCATGTGAAAAAGCCATCATAAAGATCTTAGAGTACTTAAATGACGGCTATGAGTGGATAGTGGATATAGACCTAGAGAAATTTTTCGATACGGTTCCTCAAGATAGATTGATGTCCTTAGTAGATAATATTATCGAAGACGGAAATACGGAATCCTTGATTCGTAAGTGTCTTCATTCAGGTGTTATCATTAACGGTCAGCGTCATAAAACGCTAGTTGGTACACCACAGGGAGGAAAATTATCTCCTCTCTTATCCAATATCATGCTTAATGAATTGGACAAGGAATTAGAAAAGAGGGGACTTCGATTTGTGCGCTACGCAGATGATTGTGTGATTACGGTCGGAAGCGAGGCCTCCGCTAAGCGTGTGATGTATTCAGTCAGTCGTTTTATTGAGAAACGGCTAGGTTTGAAAGTAAACATGACCAAGACTAGATTACCAGACCAAGCGAGTTGAAATACTTAGGTTTTGGGTTCTGGAAATCATCAGATGGTTGGAAAAGTCGCCCCCATCAAGATAGTGTTCGGAGATTTAAGCTTAAATTGAAGAAACTAACACAGAGGAAATGGAGTATAGACTTAACAAGGCGTATTGAGCAACTGAATTTGTCCATTCGGGGATGGATAAACTATTTCTCGCTGGGAAATATGAAGCGCATAGTCACCAGCATAGATCAGCGCTTGCGTACTCGCCTACGAGTGATTATCTGGAAGTAATGGAAGAAGAAATCTAGACGACTATGGGGATTACTGAAACTAGGGGTTCCTAAATGGATAGCAGATAAGGTATCTGGCTGGGGTGACCACTATCAATTAGTAGCTCAGAAGTTGGTACTTAAACGTGCGATATCACAACCAGTCCTTGAAAAACGTGGACTGGTTTCGTGTTTGGATTATTACCTTGAACGACATGCGTTAAAAGTTAGTTGAACCGCCGTATGCCGAACGGCACGTACGGTGGTGTGAGAGGAGCTAGAGATTATCTCCTACTCGATTGTTGAGAGCGATAAAAATCCGTTTTTTGAAGTTTTCAAAGTTCCGAAAACCAAATGCATTTCGTTTGATAAGCTTGATGAGATTATTGGTCGCTTCTAATTTGGCGTTGGAATAGGGTAATTGAAGGGCATTGACGATTTTCTCTTTGTTCTTTAGAAAGATTTTAAAGACAGTTTGACGAAGAGGATGAACTTTCTTTAGATTGTCCTCGATAAGTCCGAAAAATTTGTCTTGCTTCTTATTCTGAAAGTGAAAAAGCAAGAGCTGATAGACATTGTAGTGGTGTCTCAAGTCTTCTGAATAGCTCAAAAGCTTATCTAGAATCTCTTTGTTGGTTAGATGCATACGAAAAGTAGGGCGATAAAATCGCTTATCGCTCAGTTTACGACTATCCTGTTGTATAAGCTTCCAGTAACGTTTGATAGCTTTGTATTTATGGGATTTTCGCTCGAATTGGTTCATGATTTGAACACGGACACGACTCATAGCACGGCTGAGATGTTGTACAATATGAAAACGATCTAGAACGATTTTAGTACATGGAAAAAAGCAGTTTAGCCAAGTCATAGTAAGGACTAAACATATCCATAGTAATGATTTTCACCTGACAACAAACGGCTCTATCGTAGCGCAGAAAATGATTACTTATGATAGCTTGTGTTCCACTTTCAAGAACAGTGATGATATTGAGATTGTCAAAACCTTACGCAATGAAACTCATATTTCCCTTAGTGAAGGCATACTCGTCCCAAGACATAATCTCAGGAAGACGAGAAAAATCATGATTAAAGTGAAAGTCATTGAGTTTTCGAATGACAGTTGAAGTTGAAATGGACAGCTGATGTGCAATATCAGTCATAGAAGTCTTTTAAATCAACTTTTGCTCAATTTTTATTGATGAGAGAAGTTTTGGAGAGGGTCATTTTCGAGCAATGATAGCACTTGAAACAGCTTTTCTAAGAAGGGGTTCTATTGGGGATACCAATTGTTTCAAGGTAAGGAATTTTAGACAATTTTTGAAACTCATATTTCTTAATTTGGCTAGCGCAATTAGGACGAGATAGAGCATCATTATCCAGTTTAGCGATGATTTCCTTGTGGGTATCCCTGTTAATTTAATTGTTCCATACGATTCTTTCTAATGATGGTTTGGTCATTTTTCATTCTAGATATTACGGAACTTTTTCTACAACAAATAGGCTTCATAATATCTATAGGGAATTTACCCACTGCAAATATTATAGTTCCCTATTTTCTTAATATAGAATCTAACTTGACAAAAACAAATGTTCATTGTATAATCGAATGGATAGAAATATTGAACGAAAGAGGTTAAGAATATGCTATCAGAAAAACAATTTAAACTTTTACGTTTTTTGTTGATTCACAAAGACGAAAACTTTACGCAGAGACAATTGGCTGAACAGCTAGATTTATCTTTAGGAACAGTCAATGCATTGGTTGGAAAACTTAAAGAAGAGAAGTGGATTGATGAGGAACATCACTTAAATGAACTAGGCAAGAACGTTTTAGAACCCTATCGAGTAGAAAATGCTATTATAATGGCTGCTGGAATGAGTAGTCGTTTTGCTCCTTTGTCTTATGAAATTCCCAAAGGATTGCTTCAAGTCAAGGGGGAACGCTTGATAGAGAGGCAAATCAGACAACTGCAAGAAGCAGGAATAGAAGATATAACCGTTATTGTAGGTTATCTACAAGAAAAAATGTTCTATCTGGAAGAAAAGTTTGGCGTTAAAATCGTTGTGAATAATGATTACTACAAATACAATAACTGTTCTTCTCTCATGCTAGTCAGAGATCAACTTTCCAACACTTATATCTGCTCTTCGGATAATTATTTTGTAGAAAATCCGTTTGAACGATACATTTACAGAGGTTATTATTCGACTATATTTGCAGAAGGGGACACAGACGAATACTGCTCTAAGGAAGATTCCAATCACACGATTATCGATATTCAAATCGGTGGGACGAATACTTGGGCTATGGTGGGGCACGTTTATTTTGATCGTGCATTTAGTGAAAAATTCGTAGATATTTTGGAAACTGAATTTAAACATGAGCCGTATCGCGAACAGCTCTGGGAAGATTATTATAGTCGTCACGTCAAAGAACTTCCTTTGGAAGCTCGGCATTATTCAGCAGACATTGTTAAGGAGTTTGATTCACTAGATGAGTTGCGTCAGTTTGATGAACACTATTTGGTGAATACTAATTCGGAAATCATTGATAACGTCTGTAAGACATTAGGATGTATAGCTTCAGATATTGTCAATATTAAACCCCTAAAAGACGGTTTAACCAACACTTCGTTTTCATTTGACTGCCTAGGGAAGAAATATGTTTACCGTCATCCAGGTAGAGGAACGGAGAATTATATCAATCGTGCTAGTGAAGCGGCTTCCATGGAAATTGCTGCAAAATTAAAGATTGACCGTACCTTTGTTGCCATGAACAAGGATGAGGGCTGGAAAATTTCAGAATTTATCCCTAATGCCAAGCAACTGGATTATGACAATTGGGATGATGTAGCAAAAGCAATGGAGCTCTTGAGACGCTTGCACCAATCTGGAGAAAAAACGGATTATTCTTTTGATCAATTTGAGGGAATTGATGATTTTAGACAAAAATTAAAAGCCAGCAATCGTTTTGAATTTGATGGGCTTGAAGAGTTGGATAAGAATGTCTCAGTTCTCGAGAAGCTTTTACAAGAAGATCAAGCGAAAAAGGTTCTCTGCCATGGAGATTCTTATAGCCCAAATTTCTTGTTGAATGAAGATGGCGAAATGAGCTTGATTGATTGGGAATATTCTGGTATGGGAGATCCAGCGGGAGATTTAGGGACCTTTATTGGATGTTCAAATTATACAGTGGAAGAAGCTGAAAAGGTACTTGAAATCTATCTACAAGAAGTTCCAGACAAGAAAACCAAACGTCACTATTTTGCCTATGTATCAGTGACTTCATATTATTGGTTCTTGTGGGCCCTGTTCCAAGAAAGCGTTGGAAAACCAGTAGGTGAATTTCTTTATATCTGGTATCGTTATACCAAGCAGTATGGAAAACTTGCATTAGATTTATACTTAGAGGATAATTAAGATGAAACCGACATCAGAAATTGAAGAATTAATAGCAAATGAAACGAAAAGAAGGCTAGAAGAAATGGAATCACCAAACTATGTGTTTGCCCAGCCATTTCTAAAAAGTGATTTTACTATAGTCATCGTCTTAGTTCTAATTAACCTTATTCTGATTATCCTAGCCATGACAGGAGGTATTCAATAAAATGTCCAAGATGAATGACTTCATTCAACAGGAGACGATAACGGGTATTGTTCCCATGACCAACAAGGATCGTCAGTATTCTTTCTGGGATCTCTTCCTATCGACAAGTGGTTTTGCCATCGCAACCTGGTGTTATACCCAAGGAGCCTATGTGGCTCAATATTTGACCTTTAATCAAATGTTGATTAATATTTTTAGTTTTAACATTATCTGGGTCTTTATTGAATGTCTCCCAATCTTGTTTGCAGTTAAATATGGAATTGATTTATGGATTTGGTTGAGAGCCGTTCTAGGTAAAAAAGGGGTGGCCATTCTATCAACCGTGATTAGTCTGGCGAATTTTGGTTGGTACGCCGTTACCGCTAATCTTTTTGCCAGCTCCATGATTCATTTGGCAAATAATTTTGGGCTTGGTTTAGACAAGGGAGTATGGGCACCGATTCTAGGCACCCTCTGTGTTCTCCTTGGAACGCTGATTGCTCTTGGGGGCCCAGATGTGATTAAAGGTACTAATCGCTTTCTGGTGGTTGCCTTGTTATTTGTTGGGCTAATCATCGTTGGAATCTGTTTTGTTGCGGTTCCGATTAGGGATATTATGAATGTCCAACCTGCCATCCAAGAAAATTTGACACCGATTGAACGTTTTATGATGTCAGGGGAAGGAAATGTGGCCGTAGCCTTTTCTTGGTCTACACAAGCCTTTGTCTTACCACGTTTGGCAAAATCAGAACGCAGTGGCTATTGGGCTACAGCCTTGTCATATGGGGTTGTTGCTCCATTCTTTGCTGCGACAGGTGGAGTTATGGCTCTAGCCATGTTTGTCAAAACAGGTGTTTATGAAAGTGATCCAACAACCATGCTATCAACTCTAAGCACACCTGCCTTTGCCCTTTTAAGTTTACTACTAGTAGCCTTTGCCAATATTGGAACCCAAGGGACAGGATCATACGTGAACTGTATGATTGTCAAAAGCGGGATGCCAAAAGTAAGCTATAAACTAATGGTTTGGATTGCCATGGTTTACGTGAGCCTACTCACCATCTGGGGAGGGGTAGAAGAGTACTTCGGTTCCTTCATCTCGCTGGCTGCCTATATTCAAGGCCCCATTATTGGTATGATCGTTGTCGACTACTTTATCTTGAGAAAACGAAAACTCGATTTGCGTTCAGCCTATTTCGTTGAAGGACATGACGCCTATGAGTTTACAAATGGCTTTAATATGGTAGGATTATCTTGTGTAATCATTTCTTTGTTAGTTGCAGTACTATTTGTTTACAACCCTATAACAAAGCACATCCAGAGTCCTATGTTCCTGCTCACAACTGGTAGTGGCTTCACTGCAATTTTTGGAGGTTTATTGTACTGGTTAGCTAGCTTAACTCGTTTAAAACGCTATATGCTCAAGGATAAAGATTCTGTTACGATTTAAGTTTAAGAGAGAACGTTGTGTACTACCTCAAAAAGTTGGAAAAATAATTATTGAAAGGATTTAGTTCTGTATTGCACAGGACTAAGTCCTTTGAGTTTTACAACTGTAGTGGGTAGAAGAAAAGCTAAGATCTAGAAAGGACACATTTCGTCCTTTCATTTTTGATGTTCATAGAGATAAAAATCCGTTTTTTGAAGTTTTCAAAGTTCCGAAAACCAAAGGCATTTCGCTTGATAAGTTTGATGAGATTATTGGTTGCTTCTAATTTGGCGTTAGAATAAGGTAGTTGAAGAGCGTTGACTATTTTCTCTTTGTCCTTAAGAAAGGTTTTAAAGACAGTCTGAAAAATAGGGTGAAGCTGCTTTAGATTGTCCTCGATAAGTCCGAAAAATTTGTCTGGCTCCTTGTTCTGAAAGTGAAAGAGTAAGAGCTGATAGACATTGGAGTGGTGTCTCAAGTATTCTGAATGGCTCAAAAGCTTATCTAGAATTTCTTTATTCGTCAAGTGCATACGAAAAGTAGGGTGATAAAATTGTTTATGGCTTAGTTTACGACGATCCTGTTGGATGAGCTTCCAGTAGCGCTTGATGGCCTTGTATTTATGGGATTTTCTATCGAACTGATTCATGATTTGAACACGCAAACGACTCATAGTACGGCTGAGATGTTGGAGTAAAACAGTCCAGTGGACTGTTTTAGCCTGAGTTTAGAAATTCTAAAGCGAAGCAGCTGTTTAGCCAAGTTATAGTAGGGACTAAACATATCCATAGTAATGATTTTCACCTGACAACGAACAGCTCTATCGTAGCGCAGAAAGTGATTTCGGATGATAGCCTGTGTTCTGCATTCAAGGACAGTGATGATATTGAGGTTATCAGTATCTTGCGCAATAAAGCTCATTTTTCCCTTAGTGAAGGCATACTCATCCCAAGACATAATCTCGGGAAGTTGAGAAAAATCATGTTTAAAATGGAAGTCACTGAGCTTTTGAATGACAGTTGAAGTTGAAATGGAAAGCTGGCGTGAAATATCGGTCATAGAAGTCTTTTCAATCAACTTTTGAGCAATCTTTTAGCTTCTGCACTCAGGGCAAGATGGGGCATTGTAATTCAGTTTAGCGATGATTTCCTTATGTGTATCCATATTGATGATATCTACAATTTTGATATTTGAGTCTTTGATATCGAGTAGTTTTGTGATAAAATATAATTGTTCCATATGAATCTTTCTAATGAGTTGTTTTGTCGCTTTTCATTATAGGTCATATGGGACTTTTTTTCTATAACAAAATAGGCTCCATAATATCTATAGGGGATTTACCCACTACGAATATTATAGAGACTTTTTTATATTAGTAAGTACAAGATTGAGTGCATAGTGGAATGTTTTATCTTTTGTGATAAAAAGTATCAAGAGATAGTAGATTCCACAAGTTGCAATAGTCGAGAGAACCATGAGGATCATATTGAGGTTGACTGTATAAGAGTTGATTTGGAAAAGGAATTTAAATGTGAAATAGATGGGAATGAATCCGAGCGATACAATAGTATAGCGTGTTAAAGTAGTAAAGATTTCTTTTAAGTCAAGTAGATGATGTTTCTTGATAAAGTAAATTTCTAGTAGAACAACTACGGTTTCTGCAATAATAGTAGTAGCAATGTAATACTCTGGTGCAAAAATATTATTGAAATACAAGAGACTGTTGAGTAGGATATTGGCACCGCCACCAATAAAGTAAAAGGCTGTTAAACGACTTTCGTGGTCGTTGATGAAGATAATTTGTTTACCAAGGATTAACTCAATGGCCCAAATGATAGTCCGAAAAGCGAAGACACTAGTCACAATACCAGCTTCAAGGTATTTTTCAGAAGAGTAGATGACAGTTGCGTAGTTCCTTAATACCATAATCCCAATACTGGTTGGAATGATGAGGAAGTAAAAGAGGGCAGCGCCTTGATTTAGAAGGTTCTTATAGGACTCGTAGTCTTTCTTACCGAGATAGTAGCCGAGACGTGGAATACTGACGTTGATAGCTCCACTCAGGACACTGGCAATCAACATGACGATGCTGGAAGCAATGGTGTAATAAGAAATATAGTTTTCATCAGGCCTTTTGGTGATAAACATTCTATCAAGTAAGGTATAGAGCATATTGGCATTAGCTAGAAGCAACATGATCAAGAGTGGTTTGGATGCTTTGACTAATTCGACAAGACCAATCTTAACAAAGGAAACTTCTCGTTTAATCCAGAGAAAACTGAGTAGATAGTTGAGAATTGTCGTTGCACTCATGATGATTGCATAAGGTACGATATCATTTGGAGTTTTTACAAAGGTGAAGATAGCAATCAACATGGCAATGCGAATAGCCAATGTTTTGTATAAGATGAATGCATAATTTTCATAAGCTTCGTTCATCCACTCAATATAAAGGAATTGGAAGAGAGCCTGGACACCAAGTATATAGTAGAGTTCTTTCAAATTTTCAATACTATTATCCAGGTAAATAAACAAAAAGTAGATACTTGTTGTAAGGACAGAAGTAATTACAGATATATAGAATAACTTGGAGAAGACATAATTAATCTTATCTTTATCGTCCTTAACTTTACTGATAGCACGAATCCCGTAGTTGTATATTCCAAAGGCTGCTAGTGGAATGACGAAGCTAGCCTAGGTATTTGCGGTATTGAAATAATCGTAGTTGGATTTGCTGAGAATCCGAGTCAGATAAGGATTGGTTATCAGCGGAAAAACGATATTGAGAACATTGACTAGCAAGCTAGCCAGTGCATTAACTTTTATATTTTTCATTGTACTTTCTTTCTTGTATTGTAAAATGGTCTCTAGTATTATATCACATTCTCGCTCCATTCTTTTGATAAAATCGTAAAAATCTAGTATAATAGATAGAACTGAAAGTATGAGGTTACTAGCAATGAAAATGAAACAAATCAGTGATACAACTTTAAAAATCACGATGTCTTTAGAAGATTTGATGGATCGAGGAATGGAGATTGCTGACTTTCTTGTCCCTCAAGAAAAAACAGAAGAGTTCTTTTATGCTATCTTAGATGAGTTAGAGATGCCTGAGAGTTTTTTGGATACAGGTATGTTGAGCTTCCGTGTGACTCCAAAACCTGATAAGGTAGATGTCTTTGTGACCAAGTCAAAGATTGACCAAAATCTAGATTTTGAAGACTTGTCGGATTTACCAGATATGGAAGAATTGGCTCAAATGTCGCCTGATGAATTTATCAAAACCCTGGAAAAAAGCATCGCAGATAAAACCAAGGATGATATAGAAGCCATTCAATCTTTAGAGCAAGTCGAAGCTAAGGAAGAAGAGCAGGAACAGGCTGAACAAGAAGCTGAGAGCAAGAAAGAGCCTTACATCTACTACATCCTTTCTTTTGCTAAGTTGGCTGACTTGGTTACTTTTGCCAAGACAGTGACTTTTGAGATGGAAACTTCTGAACTCTACAAAATGAACGAGCGCTATTATTTGACCATTTTAGTGGATATTGAAAATCATCCAAGTCCATATCCAGCTTGGCTGTTGGCTCGTATGCGTGAGTTTGCAGACGATAGTGATATCAGTCGTTCAGTCTTGCAAGAGTATGGTCAAGTCTTGATGAATCATGATGCAGTGCTTAATTTGCAAAAGATTGGTTCATAATTTTTAAAATCAATTTTCATCTATCAAGAAAGACGAATCATGGGATTCGTTTTTTCTTTTCTAGACTGAAATAGTGATTTACTATAATAGGAATTTTCACAAAATTCTGTTATAATGGCTATATTAGAAAATTTCGAGGAGACAAACATGACAGTTAAAATTGCTTTACTAGGATTTGGTACCGTTGCAAGTGGTGTGCCCTTCCTCCTAAAGGAAAATGGAGAAAAAATCAATCAATCAGCACATTCAGAGATTGAAGTTGCTAAGGTATTGGTCAAGGATGAAGATGAAAAGAATCGCTTGCTTGCAGCAGGGAATGACTTTAACTTTGTAACCGATGTGGATGACATTTTGTCAGATCAAGACATTACGATCGTAGTGGAATTGATGGGGCGTATCGAACCTGCTAAGACTTTTATCACTCGTGCCTTGGAAGCTGGGAAACACGTTGTTACTGCTAACAAGGACCTTTTGGCTGTCCATGGTGCAGAATTGTTAGAAATCGCTCAAGCTAACAAGGTAGCACTTTACTACGAGGCAGCAGTAGCTGGTGGGATTCCAATTCTTCGTACTTTAGCAAATTCCTTGGCTTCTGATAAAATCACTCGTGTCCTTGGCGTGGTTAATGGAACTTCCAACTTCATGATGACCAAGATGGTGGAAGAAGGATGGTCTTACGACGATGCTCTTGCGGAAGCGCAAAGACTTGGTTTTGCAGAAAGCGATCCGACAAATGACGTAGATGGGATTGATGCAGCCTACAAGATGGTTATTTTGAGCCAATTTGCCTTTGGCATGAAGGTTGCCTTTGATGACGTAGCCCACAAGGGAATTCGTAACATCACACCAGAAGATGTAGCTGTAGCTCAAGAGCTAGGTTATGTAGTGAAATTGGTTGGTTCTATCGAGGAAACTCCTTCAGGAATTGCTGCAGAAGTGACTCCAACCTTCCTTCCTAAAGCGCATCCACTTGCCAGTGTGAATGGCGTAATGAACGCTGTCTTTGTAGAATCTATCGGTATTGGTGAGTCTATGTACTATGGACCAGGTGCTGGTCAAAAACCAACTGCAACAAGTGTTGTGGCGGATATTGTCCGTATCGTTCGTCGCTTGAATGATGGAACAATTGGAAAAGACTTCAACGAATATAGTCGTGACTTGGTCTTGGCAAATCCAGAAGATGTCAAAGCAAATTACTACTTCTCAATCTTGGCGCCAGACTCAAAAGGTCAGGTCTTGAAGTTGGCTGAAATCTTCAATGCCCAAGAAATTTCCTTTAAGCAAATTCTCCAAGATGGAAAAGATGGTGACAAGGCGCGTGTTGTGATCATCACACACAAGATTAATAAAGCCCAGCTTGAAAATGTCTCAGCTGAATTGAAGAAGGTTTCAGAATTCGATCTTTTGAATACCTTCAAGGTGCTAGGAGAATAAGATGAAGATTATTGTACCTGCAACCAGTGCCAATATCGGGCCAGGTTTTGACTCGGTCGGTGTAGCTGTAACCAAGTATCTTCAAATTGAGGTATGTGAAGAACGAGATGAGTGGCTGATTGAACACCAGATTGGCAAATGGATACCACATGACGAGCGTAATCTCTTGCTCAAAATCGCTTTGCAAATTGTACCAGACTTGCAGCCAAGACGCTTGAAAATGACCAGTGATGTTCCCTTGGCGCGTGGTTTGGGTTCTTCCAGCTCGGTTATTGTAGCTGGGATTGAACTAGCCAACCAACTGGGTCAGCTCAACTTGTCAGACCATGAAAAATTGCAGTTAGCGACTAAGATTGAAGGGCATCCTGACAATGTGGCTCCAGCCATTTATGGTAATCTCGTTATTGCAAGCTCTGTTGATGGACAAGTTTCTGCTATCGTAGCAGACTTCCCAGAATGTGATTTTCTAGCCTACATTCCAAACTATGAATTGCGTACTCGAGACAGCCGTGGCGTCTTGCCTAAGAAATTATCTTACAAGGAAGCTGTTGCGGCTAGTTCTATCGCCAATGTGGCTGTTGCCGCCTTGTTGGCAGGAGACATGGTGACCGCTGGGCAAGCAATCGAGGGAGACCTCTTCCACGAGCGCTATCGTCAGGACTTGGTGAGAGAATTTGCGACGATTAAGCAAGTGGCCAAAGAAAATGGTGCCTATGCAACCTACCTCTCTGGTGCTGGGCCGACAGTTATGGTCTTGGCTTCTCATGACAAGATGCCAACGATTAAGGCAGAATTGGAAAAGCAACCCTTCAAAGGAAAGCTTCATGACTTGAAGGTTGATACCCAAGGTGTCCGTGTCGAAGCAAAATAAAGAATAGAAGATAGGATGGGGAAACTCTCGACCAGAGGGCTTCCTATCCTTTTTTTGAAAATAAGTTTATACTCAATGAAAATCAAAGAGCAAACTAGGAAGCTAGCCGCAGGTTGCTCAAAGCACCGCTTTGAGGTTGTAGATAAAGCTGACGTGGTTTGAAGAGATTTTCGAAGAGTATTAGTTAAAAACTTGATAAAGGAGAAATAAAGATGGCAGAAATTTATCTAGCAGGTGGTTGTTTTTGGGGCCTAGAGGAATATTTTTTACGCATTTCTGGAGTGCTAGCAACCAGTGTTGGCTACGCTAATGGTCAAGTCGAAACGACAAATTACCAGTTGCTCAAGGAAACAGACCATGCAGAAACAGTTCAAGTGATTTATGATGAGAAGACAGTGTCACTCAGAGAGATTTTGCTTTATTATTTCCGTGTTATCGACCCTTTATCCATCAATCAACAAGGGAATGACCGTGGACGTCAGTATCGGACCGGTATATATTATCAGGATAAAGCAGACTTGCCAGCTATCTTCACAGTGGTGCAGGAGCAGGAGCGCATGCTTGGGCGAAAGATTGCAGTAGAGGTGGAGAAACTTCGCCACTACATTCTGGCTGAAGATTACCACCAAGACTATCTTAAGAAGAATCCTTCAGGTTACTGTCATATCGATGTGACCGATGCTGATAAGCCATTGATTGATGCCTCTAACTATGAAAAGCCTAGTCAAGAGGTGTTAAAGGGCAGTTTATCTGAAGAATCCTATCGTGTTACCCAAGAAGCTGCTACAGAGCCTCCATTTACCAATGCCTATGACCAAACCTTTGAAGAAGGGATTTATGTAGATATTACGACGGGTGAGCCACTCTTTTTTGCCAAGGATAAGTTTGCCTCAGGATGTGGTTGGCCAAGTTTTAGCCGTCCGATTTCCAAGGAATTGATTCATTATTACAAGGATCTCAGTCATGGAATGGAGCGAATTGAGGTTCGTTCTCGGTCAGGAAATGCTCACTTGGGTCATGTTTTCACAGATGGACCGCGTGAGTTTGGTGGCCTCCGTTACTGTATTAATTCTGCATCCTTGCGCTTTGTGGTCAAGGATGAGATGGAAGAGGAAGGATATGGCTATCTACTGCCTTACTTAAACAAATAAAACAGAGAGGGTGGGTACTTCCCACTTTCTTCATTTCTAGAATATGAATAGAAGGTATTTATGAAACACCTATTATCTTACTTCAAACCTTACATCAAGGAATCAATTTTAGCACCCTTGTTCAAGCTACTTGAAGCTGTGTTTGAACTCTTAGTTCCTATGGTGATTGCTGGGATTGTTGACCAATCCTTGCCCCAGAGAAATCAAGGACATCTTTGGATGCAGGTTGGCCTGCTCCTTATCTTTGCAGTGATTGGTGTTGTAGTGGCCTTAATAGCCCAGTTCTACTCAGCTAAGGCTGCGGTTGGATTTGCCAAAGGACTGACAGATGACCTCTATCGTCATATTCTTTCATTGCCTAAGGACAGCAGAGACCGTCTGACAACTTCTAGTTTGGTGACTCGCTTGACTTCGGATACCTACCAGATTCAGACTGGTATCAATCAATTCCTGCGTCTCTTTTTGCGAGCGCCTATTATCGTTTTTGGTGCCATTTTTATGGCTTATCGAATATCAGCTGAGCTGACTCTCTGGTTCTTGGTCATGGTTGTCATTTTGACCATTGTTATTGTAGGGCTCTCTAGACTGGTTAATCCTCTCTACAGCAGTCTTAGAAAGAAAACGGACCAACTAGTTCAGGAAACGCGTCAACAAATACAAGGGATGCGGGTTATTCGTGCTTTTGGTCAAGAAAAACGAGAGTTACAAATTTTTCAAGCCCTTAACCAAGTCTATGCTAGATTACAAGAAAAGACAGGTTTCTGGTCTAGTTTATTAACCCCTTTGACCTATCTGATTGTCAACGGAACTCTCCTAGTCATTATCTGGCAAGGCTATATTTCTATTCAAGGAGGATTGCTCAGTCAAGGTGCTCTCATTGCCCTTATTAACTATCTCCTACAGATTTTGGTGGAATTGGTCAAGCTAGCCATGCTGATCAACTCCCTAAACCAATCCTATATCTCTGCCAAGCGAATCGAGGAAGTTTTTGCTGAGGCTACAGAAGATATTCATTTAGAATTAGAGAAAAAGCAAGTTACCAGCAATCAGGTTTTACAAGTTCAAGAACTGACCTTTACCTATCCTGATGCGGCCCAGCCTTCTCTGAGAGATATTTCCTTTGATATGAAGCAAGGGCAAATCCTGGGTATAATTGGGGGAACGGGTTCTGGTAAATCAAGTTTGGTGCAACTCATCCTTGGACTTTATCCAGCAGACAAGGGAAGCATTGACCTTTATCGAAATGGATGTAGTCCTAGTAATTTAGAGGAGTGGCGGTCTTGGATTGCCTATGTGTCTCAAAAAGTCGAGCTCTTTAAAGGAACCATTCGTTCTAACTTGACTCTAGGTTTCAATCAAGAAGTAACGGACCAAGAACTTTGGCAGGGCTTGGAAATTGCACAAGCCAAGGATTTTGTCAGTGATAAGGAAGGACTCTTGGATGCCCTAGTTGAGGCAGGAGGTCGAAATTTCTCAGGTGGACAAAAACAACGGTTGTCTATCGCACGAGCAGTCTTGCGCCAGGCTCCGTTTCTCATCCTAGATGATGCGACCTCGGCCCTCGACACCATCACAGAGTCCAAGCTGTTGAAGGCTATTCGAGAGAACTTACCAAACACGAGCTTAATCTTGATTTCTCAAAGAACATCGACTTTACAGATGGCTGACCAGATTCTCCTCTTGGAAAAAGGTGAGCTCCTAGCTATCGGCAAGCACGAGGACTTGATGAAATCCAGTCAAGTCTATCGCGAAATCAATGCATCCCAACATGGAAAGGAGGACTAGCATGAGACGACAAACTGCAAACCAGACGCTCAAACGTTTGGCCAAAGATTTAGCAAGTCATCCTTTACTCCTTTTCCTAGCCTTTCTAGGAACTATTGCCCAAGTTGGTTTATCGATCTATCTACCTATTCTGATTGGGCAGGTCATCGACCAAGTCCTAGTGACTGACTCTTCACCAGTTTTTTGGCAGATTTTTCTCCAAATGATCTTGGTGGTCATAGGAAATACCCTTGTGCAGTGGGTCAATCCTCTTCTCTATAATCGCCTAATCTTCTCTTATACCAGAGACTTGCGAGAGCAAATCATCCATAAGCTCCATCGGTTACCGATTGCTTTTGTGGATCGGCAAGGCAGTGGAGAGATGGTCAGTCGTGTGACCACAGATATAGAACAGTTGGCAGCCGGCTTGACCATGATTTTTAACCAATTTTTTATTGGCGTCTTAATGATTTTGGTTAGTATTCTAGCCATGCTTCAAATTCATCTCCTTATGACCCTCTTGCTCTTGCTGTTGACGCCACTGTCTATGGTGATTCCACGATTCATTGCCAAACGCTCCTATCATCTCTTCCAAAAGCAAACAGAGACAAGGGGGATTCAGACTCAGTTGATTGAAGAATCTCTTAGCCAGCAAACCATTATCCAGTCATTTAATGCTCAGGCAGAATTTATCCAAAGGCTGCGTGAGGCTAATGACAACTATGCAGGTTATTCGCAGTCAGCCATCTTTTATTCTTCAACGGTTAATCCTTCGACTCGCTTTGTCAATGCGCTTATTTATGCCCTTCTAGCTGGAGTAGGAGCTTATCGTATCATGATGGGGTCCACCTTGACCATTGGGCGTTTAGTGACTTTTTTGAACTATGTCCAACAGTACACTAAGCCCTTTAACGATATTTCTTCAGTGCTAGCTGAGTTGCAAAGCGCACTGGCTTGTGCAGAGCGCGTCTATGCTGTCTTAGAAAGTCCTGAGGTGGCTGAAAAAGGTAAGGAAGAGTTGACCAGTGACCAAGTCAAGGGAGCTATTTCCTTTAAACATGTCTCTTTTGGCTACCATCCTGAAAAGGTTTTGATTAGGGATTTATCTATTGATATTCCAGCTGGTAGCAAAGTAGCCATAGTTGGTCCGACAGGTGCTGGCAAATCAACCCTTATCAATCTCCTCATGCGTTTTTATCCTATTAACTCAGGAGATATCTTGCTGGATGGGAAATCCATTTATGACTATAGTTGTGCCTCTTTACGCCAGCAGTTTGGCATGGTGCTCCAAGAAACCTGGCTCAAGCAAGGGACTATTCATGAAAATATTGCCTTTGGAAACCTTGATGCCAGTCGGGAGCAGGTGATTGCTGCTGCCAAAGCAGCCAATGCAGACTTTTTCATCCAACAGTTGCCGCAGGGATACGATACCAAGTTGGAAAATGCAGGAGAATCTCTTTCTGTTGGTCAAGCTCAGCTCTTGACCATCGCCCGAGTCTTTCTGGCTATTCCAAAGATTCTTATCTTAGACGAGGCAACCTCTTCCATCGATACGCGGACAGAAGTGCTGGTACAGGATGCCTTTGCTAAACTCATGAAGGGGCGCACAAGTTTTATCATCGCCCACCGCTTGTCTACCATTCAGGATGCTGATTTGATTCTTGTCTTGGTGGATGGTGATATTGTTGAGTATGGCAACCATCAAGAACTCATGGCTAAGAAGGGCAAGTATTACCAAATGCAGCAAGCTGCAGCTTTCAGCTCTGAATAAGCCTTTCTACTTTGAAATCTTATGAACAAAAAAAGTTGCCTTCGGGTGACTTTTTTGTTACAATAGCTAGAAAAATTGTTCACTGTAAATTGTCTTTTAGAAAAGGAGCCTAGAATGAAAGTCTTTCAGCATGTAAATATCGTGACTTGTGACAAAGATTTCCATGTTTATCTAGATGGAATCTTAGCCGTTAAGAATTCTCAAATCGTCTATGTTGGTCAAGAGCAGTCAGAGATTTTAGAGCAAGCTGAGCAGATTATAGACTATCAGGGAGCCTGGATTATGCCTGGTTTGGTCAATTGTCATACCCATTCTGCTATGACCGGATTGAGAGGAATTCGAGATGATAGCAATCTCCATGAATGGCTCAATGACTATATCTGGCCAGCAGAAGCTGAGTTTACTCCCAACATGACTACTAAGGCGGTTAAAGAAGCTCTGACAGAGATGCTCCAGTCAGGAACAACAACCTTTAATGATATGTATAATCCAAATGGTGTGGATATTGAGCGGATTTATCAGGCAGTGAAATATTCCAAGATGCGTTGTTATTTCTCACCGACTCTTTTTTCTTCAGAGGCAGAGACGACTGCTGAAACTATAAGCAGAACTCGTGCAATCATTGAAGAAATTATTGGATATAAAAATCCAAATTTCAAGGTTATGGTAGCCCCACATTCTCCATACAGCTGTAGTAAAGACTTGCTGAAAGCGAGCTTAGATATGGCAAAAGAGCTAAATATTCCTCTCCATATCCATGTAGCGGAGACCAAGGAGGAGTCAGGAATTATCCTGAAACGGTACGGTAAACGTCCTCTTGCTTTTCTAGAAGAACTGGGTTACTTAGAACATCCCTCTGTCTTCGCTCATGGAGTCGAGTTAAACGAGCGAGAAATTGAACGCTTGGCGACTTCTCAAGTGGCTATCGCCCATAATCCTATTAGTAACCTCAAATTGGCATCAGGGATTGCTCCTATCATTCAACTGCAAAAAGCAGGAGTGGCAGTAGGAATTGCGACAGATTCGGTTGCTTCCACTAACAATCTAGATATGTTTGAGGAAGGGCGGACCGCCACTATCCTACAGAAAATGAAGAGTGGGGATGCCAGCCAATTCCCGATTGAAACAGCCCTCAAGGCTCTGACAATCGAAGGGGCTAAGGTCCTAGGAATGGAAAATCAGATAGGAAGTCTAGAAGTCGGCAAGCAAGCAGATTTTCTCGTTATTCAACCACAAGGCAAAATTCATCTCCAACCTCAGGAAAATATGCTTTCTCACCTCGTCTATGCTGTTAAATCCAGTGATGTTGATGATGTTTATATCGCTGGAGAACAGGTTGTTAAGCAAGGCCAAGTACTGACAGTAGAACTTTAAAAGAAAAATTACGAAAAAGTTTAAAAAAAGTTTGCAAAAATCTTGCATTCTTTTTTTGAATATGCTATACTTATATACGGTTTGAAAAAACTGCCTAAGACAGTAGGGGAGCTCGACTCATAAATATCCTACCGAGGACAAAACGTATCATGTAAAAAGAAGCGTATTGTACTTTCGTGTCTAGGTTTGGGCGCGTTTTTCTTTTGAAAAATTTCCCCAAGCAAAATAATAACGGAGGTGAACACACTAATGAGTGAAGCAATTATTGCTAAAAAAGCGGAACTAGTTGACGTAGTAGCTGAAAAAATGAAAGCTGCTGCATCTATCGTCGTTGTAGACGCTCGTGGTTTGACAGTTGAGCAAGATACAGTTCTTCGTCGTGAGCTTCGTGGAAGCGAAGTTGAGTATAAAGTTATTAAAAACTCAATCTTGCGTCGTGCAGCTGAAAAAGCTGGTCTTGAAGATCTTGCATCTGTATTTGTTGGACCATCTGCAGTAGCATTTTCTAACGAAGATGTTATCGCACCAGCGAAAATCTTGAACGACTTTTCTAAAAACGCTGAAGCACTTGAAATCAAAGGTGGTGCAATCGAAGGCGCTGTCGCATCTAAAGAAGAGATTCTTGCACTTGCAACTCTTCCAAACCGCGAAGGACTTCTTTCTATGCTCCTTTCTGTACTTCAAGCGCCAGTGCGCAACGTTGCTCTTGCAGTCAAAGCGGTTGCAGACAACAAAGAAGACGCAGCTTAATCTTAAGCTACGCAGCGTAGCCTAGCTACGAAAATCTATTATAAATTTAAAACATATTTGGAGGAAATAACAATGGCATTGAACATTGAAAACATTATTGCTGAAATTAAAGAAGCTTCAATCCTTGAATTGAACGACCTTGTAAAAGCTATCGAAGAAGAATTTGGTGTAACTGCAGCTGCTCCTGTAGCTGTTGCTGCAGCTGGTGCTGCTGACGCTGGTGCTGCTAAAGATTCATTCGACGTTGAATTGACATCTGCAGGCGACAAAAAAGTTGGCGTTATCAAAGTTGTACGTGAAATCACTGGTCTTGGTCTTAAAGAAGCTAAAGAACTTGTTGACGGTGCACCAGCACTTGTTAAAGAAGGCGTTGCAACTGCAGAAGCTGAAGAAATCAAAGCTAAATTGGAAGAAGCTGGAGCTTCAGTTACTCTTAAATAAGAGGCATATACCAATTAGAATTCGGAATACTATAGTATCAGCCTTTTAGAATCGTGAACACATTTTAGAAACTGATAAATTAATTTAGTTTCCTACCAAAAACCCTACCAAAAATTAATTTGGCAGGGTTTTTCTTTTTAATAAAATTATTTTGGAGAACAGTTGAATATTGTTCTCCTTTTTTTATTTTCAGGAGGGAAAATGACAAAGGAATTACAATCATCACGCTATATTGTCATTTCATTTTTAGTACGTGAAATGGGAATTGACATTGTTGAAGCCATCTCTCTTATGGCTGAATTGGAAAAAAGTGGCTTGGTTCAATTGGAATCAAGCGGAGATTTAACACTCAAAGAACTTGGAGGTGCGCTATGAAACGAATTACCGCAAATCAATACCAAACTTCAGAACGGTATTACAAATTACCTAAAATTCTTTTTGAGGATGAGAAATATATGGATATGAAACTAGAAGTAAAGGTGGCTTATTCTATTTTAAAAGATCGTTTAGAATTATCTCTTAGTCGTGGTTGGATAGATGAAGAAGGAGCGGTTTATTTAGTATTTTCTAATTCTAAACTGATGAGGCTGTTAGGTTGTTCGAAGTCAAAATTACTATCAATCAAAAAAATTCTAAAAGAATATGACCTAATGGATGAAGTCCAACAGTCTTCAAGTGAGAAAGGGAGACTAGCTAATAAGATTTATTTAGGGGAATTATCTTCTACCCCAGTAGGTAATTCAAACAGGGCTAGTGTTAAAAAAAGACTAGGGCAGGTTGAAAATGAAACGGCCCCCGTCTCATTTTCAGCCCCTAGTGAGACTGAAGTTAGTGAGACTAAATATAGTGAGACTGATTCTTTATTTATTGAGGATGAGGAGGATAGGAATACTAAACCTATCTTGAAAAGAAAAGTAGAAAAGGTCACAAAATATGATCGAGATTATATTTGGGGATTGGTACAAGATCAATTTAGACGAGAGGGTTTTTCTGAAACAGCCAGTGAAATTGCTATGACTGACTTTGAGAGAATCTATCAGTATGCTCTTGACAATGTTCGCTTTGTTAGACGAGCGGAAGTACTTGCTGAATTTGTGTTTAATGGCCTATATTCCGTTTGGAATAACCGTGTTAGAAAAGGAGGTGGTTAAAATGTCGCCAATCGAGTGGATATTAGTTATGCTCATTGTCATTTCAAGTGGTGTGATACTTTGGACATTGATAGTCGATCAGAAAGGGGTAATCAAGAAATGAGATTTATTGATTTATTTTCAGGTATCGGTGGTTTTCGACTAGGAATGGAAAGTGTTGGACACGAGTGTATTGGATTTTGTGAGATTGATAAATTTGCTAGGAAATCTTATAAGTCTATATTTCAAACGGAAGGAGAAATAGAATTTCATGACATACGAGATGTTTCAGATGACGAATTTAAAAAACTTAGAGGGAAAGTCGATGTCATCTGTGGGGGATTCCCTTGTCAAGCATTTTCAATCGCAGGAAGACGATTGGGATTTGAAGATACTAGAGGAACTTTGTTCTTTGAAATTGCTCGAGCGACCAAACAAATCCAACCACGTTTTCTTTTTCTTGAAAATGTTAAAGGCCTACTCAATCACGATAAGGGACGGACGTTCACCACAATCCTTACCACGCTTGATGAATTGGGGTTTGATGTTGAGTGGCAGGTGCTTAACAGTAAGGATTTTGGCGTTCCCCAAAACAGAGAGAGGGTGTTTATTATCGGACATTCTAGAAAGAGAGGTACCCGACTCTTATTTCCTTTCAGACGAGAAGGTCAAGCAACTAACTCTGAGACTTTAAAAATATTAGGGAATTTGAATCCATCAAGAAGTGGAATGAGTGGTAAAGTCTATTATTCAGAAGGTCTTGCGCCAACCTTAGTTAGTGGAAAAGGAGAAGGATTTAAAGTTGCGATTCCTTGTATTACACCAGACAGATTAGAAAAGAGACAAAATGGTAGACGTTTCAAGGATAATCAAGAGCCAATGTTTACTTTAAATACTCAGGATCGCCATGGTATTGTCGTTGTTGGAGATTTACCAACTAGCTTTAAGGAAACTGGTCGCGTCTATGGAAGTGAGGGCTTATCTCCAACACTGACTACGATGCAAGGTGGAGATAAAATTCCCAAAATACTGATTCCAGAACCAATCCAATTTTTAAAAGTCCGGGAAGCAACGAAAAAAGGATATGCTCAAGCAGAGATTGGGGATTCAATCAATTTAGAAAGACCAAGTTCTCAGTATCGTCGTGGTAGAGTTGGAAAAGGTATAGCGAATACGTTAACAACTAGTGGGCAAATGGGAGTAGTAGTTGCTAGCTATGAAGGAGAAGATAAGCAAGTTTATCATGTAGCCGGTGTCTTAATAGATGGACAATTTTACCGTTTGAGAATACGACGAATCACTCCTAAAGAGTGTTTTCGCCTGCAGGGTTTTCCTGATTGGGCTTTTGAAGCTGCTAGAAAAGTCTCTAGTAATAGTCAGCTCTATAAACAAGCTGGTAATAGTGTAACCGTTCCTGTGATTGCCGCAATCGCAAAGAAATTAAAAGAAATAGAGGAAAAAGATGAAAGCATTAAATAAAGAGTCAATACTATATTGTGATGAATTAGAAACAGAATTACATGATGCAGAAATGATGCAATTGGATGAACAAATATTTTTGATGCCCAATTATCCATGTGAGTTTGAAGTAAAATTTTTAGATGATTACCATAAAAAACATAATTACCCACTATTTTATGAATCCTATCTTCAAAACATTATGGAATTCCTGGAAAGTCAGGATATAAAGAACGGAGCTGATGCCTTTGTAGATGATAATCATAATCTTGTTTTTGTTTTATATGGGCAAGGCTATCGAGCCGAGGGAAAAGAGGGAATACTTACAACCCAAGTAACTGTAAAAGCTTTTGATGAAGACAAGAAACCGATTAACTTCGCAAATTTATTAGATTCCTTAATCGTTTCAGAATATCAAATGGAACCGAATCTTTGGGAGGTTTCTCATGATTGATCTCTATCTAAGTAAAAATAGCCAAAGAAATCAACTTCTTTTAGACTTCTTTCAAAAATACGGCATCGAGGTATCTTGTCATTCAGTTTCTGAAATGACAAAGGACAAATTAATTGAGATGATGAGCTATTCTTCAGATTGTTTCGAGTTTTTATCTCCAAATTTATTACGTTTTAAGAATCGAGATAACCTAAAATTAACAGATTTCATCGAAATGATATTAAAAAATCCTGAACTAACCATCAGACTTCCTCTTGCGGTTTCAAATAAGCGAGTTTATCCAAATCTGAATCTGGAGGAGGCTAGAGCTTTATTGCCAAGAGATACGAAACAATTGATTTACATGGCACAAACACATTATTTATCAAGTTAAAGGAGAATCAATATGGCAGAACGATTTTGGGAGAACTTGTCCATTATTTTGGCTGAAAGAAATATCAGCTGGATTGAGTTAACCAGAAAAATGTTTGCGGGAGAGTTTCACTATCCAAGTGAATTGAATCGTTTGTATCAAAAGATTCGTCACTATAAGATGGAACAACGAATGCCTCAAAGTCCATGGGTAGAAAGGATTGTGCAGGTATTAGATTTAGATTATGAAGATTTATTTCGGAGGTAACTATGAAAAGAATAATTCCAGTTTATATATTCCAACAAGTAAATGTCCTATTGGTATCTCTATACTTACTGAAATTTCTTTGTATCGGTGAGTTAACTATACTACAGATTCTCTATGGAGCGTCACTCAGTTCTTTTTTATGGATGTATGGCCAACGAAAACAAGTGGCCAAGGTCAATATGAAAATTAGGATAAAGTGGATTGGTATTGGATTCGTTAGTCTACTGATTATAAGTCTATGTTTTAGTCTGATTCATGCTCAAGAAAGCACGAATCAAGCAAACTTAATTGGCCTTCAACATCAAGTTCCTTGGTTTTCATTTTTATTGTTCTTAACCAATGCGAGTATGGTTGAAGAATTTCTGTATCGAGAAATTTTATGGAACTTGGTTAGAAAATTAGATATACGAGTTGCTTTGACAAGTGTTTTATTTGCTTTAGCTCATCATCCAGGAACCATTCTAGCTTGGTGTTTGTATGTTTCACTTGGGATGTTTTTAGGTATGGTGCGCTATAAATCTGACTTATGGGGCAGTATGGGGCTACATTTAGTGTGGAACCTACTAGTTTATAGTTTGATGTTTTTTTAAAATAGGTGATCTGATTTATCTCATAAATCAGTAGTTTTTATAGGATTATTTTTAATTCGGAAACAAAAATGTATTAACAGCATAAAATAAAGAAACTAGGAACATTTTTTCTATTTTTTTAGAAATAAAATGTTGTATAGAAATTCCGAAAGAAATAATAAAATAAAAATATAAATTAATAAAACAGGTATATATGAGCATATTGACGTCGACAAATGTTCTTGCAAAGCATAAAATACAAATTAAAAGAATAAAAAATGTTATATTTCTATATTTGTTGTTCTGTTATGAAATGAAAGAAATTGGAAACTAGTTTCTAAATCATGAAAAATATTGAAAAAAAAAAAAATAAGTGTTAAAATAAAGAATGTAAACGTTTACTTTAACAAAGGAGCTCATATGTTACTACAAAAAGAACTAATTCCAATGATAGAAGCTAACTTACCAAATATGGCATATGCTGAAAAAGACGTTGCTAAATTCTTCTTAAAACAGCAATCTCTGGATAATTATTCATGTGAGGCATTGTGCGAATGCCTTAATGTATCCAAAGCAACATTGACTCGATTTGCGAAAAAATGTGGTTTTAAAGGTTTTAGACAATTCATTTTCAAATACCAAGAGATGATTCGTGAGAAAGAAAAGTTAGCATTGTATACAGAGGCTACAGAAAAAGTTTTATCCGACTATGAAGAAATGTTGAGAAAAACTTACACGGTTCTTGATGAAGTTCAACTTGAGCGTATTGCTGAGATGATAGAAACTGCTGAGCGTGTATATCTTTATGGTAAAGGAAGTTCTGTTCTTGCTTTAGAAGAAATGAAGATGAGATTTATGCGTCTCGGAGTCATTGGTGAAGTATTATCAGACGAGGATATGATTTTGTGGAGTAGCTTATTACTTAATGAAAATTGCCTTGTCATTGGAGCATCCGTTTCAGGTCAAACTGATATTGTACTAGAAGGTCTTCAAAAAGCTGCGGATAAAGGCGCTAAAACAGTTTTAATGACTACAAGAAAATTTGACGAAGAAGATTGTTTCTTTGATGAACTATTGTTATTAGCTTCGACCAATCATCTCTCGTATGGCAATCGCATATCACCTCAGTTTCCAATACTTTTAATTACAGACTGCTTATTCTCTCATTATCTGGAAAGTCCAGAGAGACAATATTATTACAATCAAACTATTATCCATAAGGAGGAATAATAAAATGAGCCAAATTTGGACTAAAGAGAAATTTATAAGTCAAGTCCATGGTGGAGTCATTGTTTCTTGTCAAGCTTTACCCGGTGAACCCCTTTATAATGAAGAATTTAGCTTGATGCCTTTTATGGCTAAAGCAGCTTTAGAGGCAGGAGCAGTGGGCATTCGCGCAAATTCTGTGCGTGATATTAAAGCAATTCAGAAAGTAGTAGATTTACCAATAATTGGAATTATCAAAAGAGATTATCCACCTCAAGAACCATATATTACTGCTACGATGAAAGAGGTAGATGAACTTGTAGAATGCGGAACAACAGTCATTGCATTTGATGCAACTTTAAGACCAAGATATGATGGCTTAGTTGTCAGTGAATTTATCAAAAAAATAAAAGAAAAATATCCTAATCAATTGTTGATGGCGGATGTAAGTAATTTTGATGAAGGTCTCTATGCATTTAAATCAGGCGTTGATTTTGTTGGTACAACATTATCAGGCTACACAAGTACAAGTGTACAATCAGATGAGCCTGATTTTGAACTAATGAAAAAATTGGCTGATTTTAATATTCCGGTAATTGCCGAAGGAAAAATTCATTATCCAGAACAATTAAAAAAAGCTTATAGTTTAGGTGTTACCAGTGTTGTCATTGGTGGAGCGATTACACGTCCAAAAGAAATTGCTCAGCGATTTATTAATGTCATCAAATAAAAAACAATATAAAGGAGAAATCTGATGAAAGATTTAACTAAATACAAAGGCGTTATTCCTGCATTTTATGCTTGCTATGATGAAAATGGTGAAATTAGCCAAGAACGTGTAAAATCTCTGGTGCAATATTTCATTGACAAAGGTGTAAAAGGTATCTATGTAAATGGTTCTTCAGGTGAATGTATTTACCAAAGTGTAGAAGATCGTAAACAAATTATTGAAGCTGTTATGGAAGTTGCTAAAGGTAAATTAACAGTTATCAACCATGTTGCATGTAATAACACGAAAGATAGTATTGAATTGGCAAAACATTCAGAAAGTGTTGGAGTCGATGCTATTGCTGCTATCCCACCTATTTACTTCAAATTGCCAGAATATTCAATCGCAGCATATTGGAATGCAATGAGTGAAGCTGCGCCAAATACAGATTTTATCATTTATAATATTCCACAATTGGCAGGGGTTGCGTTGACTGGTAGTTTGTATGCAACAATGCGTCAAAATCCTCGTGTGATTGGAGTTAAAAATTCTTCTATGCCTGTACAAGATATTCAAATGTTTGTAGCTGCAGGTGGAGAAGATTACATTGTATTCAATGGTCCAGATGAACAATATCTTGGTGGTCGTTTGATGGGAGCAGAAGCTGGTATTGGTGGTACTTATGGCGTTATGCCAGATTTGTTCTTGAAATTGGAAAGTTTGATTCAAGAACGAGATTTAGATACTGCTAAAAAACTTCAATATGCTATCAATGAAGTTATCTATAAGATGGTATCAGGTAAGGCAAATATGTATGCTGTAGCAAAAGAGGTTTTGCGTCTAAATGAAAAACTTGATTTAGGTTCTGTTCGTCAACCCTTAGAAGCATTGGCAGAAGGTGACTTGGAAGTTGCAAAACAAGCAGCAGTACTTATTCAACAAGCACGAAAAGAATTTTTATAATAAATAAAATCAATATGGAGATATGTTATGAGCACAACAGGATTTACAATAATTGACTTAATTATCTTGATTGTTTATTTACTTGCGGTGTTGGTTGCGGGTATCTATTTCTCTAAAAAAGAGATGAAAGGAAAAGAGTTCTTTAAAGGAGATGGTTCGGTTCCTTGGTATGTTACTTCGGTATCCATTTTTGCCACAATGCTCAGTCCGATTTCCTTCTTGGGACTCGCTGGTAACTCTTATGCAGGTAGCTGGATTTTATGGTTTGCTCAATTAGGGATGGTTGTAGCTATTCCACTGACAATTCGTTTTATCTTACCTATCTTTGCACGGATAGACATCGATACGGCATATGATTACTTGGATAAACGTTTTAATTCTAAAGCACTTCGTATTATTTCAGCACTCTTGTTTATTATTTATCAATTGGGACGTATGTCTATCATTATGTACCTCCCATCAGCTGGTTTATCAGTATTAACAGGAATTGACATCAATATTTTGATTATTTTGATGGGTGCAATTGCAATTGTTTATTCTTATACTGGTGGTCTAAAATCCGTATTATGGACAGACTTTATTCAAGGTGTGGTTCTGATTAGTGGTGTCGTTGTAGCTTTATTTGTACTGATGGCTAATATTAAAGGTGGCTTTGGTGCAGTAGCAGAAACATTAGCAAACGGGAAATTCCTTGCTGCAAATGAAAAACTTTTCGATCCTAACTTGCTTTCAAACTCCATCTTCTTAATTGTGATGGGTTCAGGCTTTACAATCTTATCTTCCTATGCTTCATCTCAAGATTTGGTTCAACGTTTTACTACAACACAAAATATTAAGAAACTTAATAAAATGTTGTTCACAAATGGTGTCTTGTCACTTGCTACTGCAACAGTCTTTTACTTGATCGGTACAGGCTTGTACGTATTCTATCAAGTACAAAATGCAGGCAGTGCAGCTAGCAATATCCCTCAAGACCAAATCTTTATGTACTTTATTGCATACCAGTTACCAGTAGGTGTCACAGGTTTGATCTTGGCAGCGATTTATGCAGCAGCTCAATCAACTATTTCAACAGGTTTGAACTCTGTTGCAACTTCATGGACATTGGATATTCAAGATGTCATTTCTAAAAATATGTCAGACGATCGTCGTACGAAAATTGCACAATTCGTATCTCTAGCAGTAGGTTTATTCTCAATTGTTGTTTCCATTATCATGGCTCATTCAGATATTAAATCTGCATACGAATGGTTCAATAGTTTCATGGGACTTGTACTTGGTCTACTAGGTGGTGTATTCATTCTTGGTTTTGTTTCTAAAAAAGCAAATAAACAAGGTGCTTATGCAGCGCTGATTGTATCAACCATCGTTATGGTATTTATTAAATACTTCCTTCCTCCAACAGCTGTTAGCTACTGGGCATATTCATTGATTTCAATTTCTGTATCAGTAGTTTCAGGTTATATTGTATCAGTTCTTACTGAAAATAAAGTATCTGCACCTAAATATACAACGATTCATGATATTTCAGAAATTAAAGCGGATTCAAGTTGGGAAGTTCGTCACTAGTCACTAATAGAAAAGAGAAAATAATATGATTATTTCTGAACAATCTGATTTTAGACGATATGCTTCTGTCAATAAACATTTTTCAAAAGTCTGTGATTTTTTAGAAAATACAAATTTGACAGATTTAGTTGATGGAAAAATTGATATTGACGGGGAAAATGTTTTTGCAAATTGTATGACTTATCTAGCTGATGGAGTTCCAGGAGATATTTTTGAAACTCATAAGAAATATTTAGATATTCATATTGTTGTTGAAAATACAGAAAAAATGGCAGTAACTTCCCCAGTTCGTGCTCAGTCACGTGTACCTTTTAGCGAAGAGAAGGATATTGCTTTTTACGATAGCAAAGACTATCAAATTGTTGAATTGCTCCCAGGGAATATGTTGGTGACTTTTGAAGAAGATCTTCACCAACCAAAGATTCATTGCAATGATGAAACTGTTAAAAAACTTGTTATCAAAGTTTTAAACGAGGAAAAATAAAATGAAAAAAAATATTAAACAATATGTAACCTTAGGTACTGTAGTGGTATTATCAGCATTTGTTGCTAACTCAGTTGCAGCTCAGGAGACTGAAACTTCTGAAGTATCAACACCAGAGTTGGTGCAACCTGTTGGACCAACGACTTCGATTTCGGAAGTACAACATAAATCGGGTAACTCTTCGGAAGTTACTGGACAACCTCGAACAGTTGAAACTACTGTTAAGGATCAATCTTCTACAGAGGATGCGATTTCGGGAGTACAACCTAAATCGGATAATTCTTCGGAAGTTACTGGACAACCTCGAACAGTTGAAACTACTGTTAAGGATCAATCTTCTACAGAGGATGCGATTTCGGGAGTACAACCTAAATCGGATAATTCTTCGGAAGTTACTGTACAACCTCGAACAGTCGAAACTACTGTTAAGGATCGATCTTCTACAGCGGAAGAAACTCCTGTCTTAGAAAAAAATAATGTTACTTTAACAGGGGGCGGAGAAAATGTTACTAATGAGTTAAAGGATAAATTTACTAGCGGTGACTTTACTGTAGTGATTAAGTACAATCAGTCTAGTGAGAAAGGTTTACAAGCTCTGTTTGGAATATCTAATTCTAAACCCGGTCAACAAAATAGTTATGTAGATGTGTTCCTTAGAGACAATGGTGAATTGGGAATGGAAGCGCGTGATACTTCTTCCAATAAAAATCACCTAGTATCCAGACCTGCTTCAGTTTGGGGTAAGTACAAACAAGAGGCTGTGACTAACACTGTTGCAGTAGTAGCAGATTCAGTCAAAAAAACATATTCTTTATATGCTAATGGTACAAAAGTAGTAGAAAAGAAAGTGGATAACTTCCTAAACATCAAGGATATTAAAGGTATTGATTACTATATGCTTGGGGGAGTGAAACGTGCAGGAAAAACGGCGTTTGGTTTTAACGGGACACTAGAAAATATCAAATTCTTTAATAGTGCATTGGATGAAGAAACTGTTAAAAAGATGACAACAAACGCTGTTACTGGACATTTAATTTATACGGCTAATGATACAACAGGTTCTAACTATTTCCGTATTCCAGTTCTGTATACTTTTAGCAATGGTCGGGTTTTTTCAAGCATTGACGCTCGTTACGGTGGAACTCATGATTTCTTGAATAAAATTAATATTGCTACAAGTTATAGTGATGATAATGGTAAGACATGGACTAAACCAAAATTAACATTGGCATTCGATGATTTTGCGCCAGTACCATTAGAATGGCCTCGTGATGTTGGTGGACGTGACTTACAAATCAGCGGTGGTGCAACCTATATTGACTCTGTTATTGTTGAAAAAAATAACAAACAAGTACTCATGTTTGCTGATGTTATGCCTGCTGGAGTAAGTTTTAGAGAAGCTACTAGAAAAGATTCAGGTTATAAACAAATTGATGGTAATTATTACCTTAAATTAAAGAAACAAGGTGATACTGATTATAATTATACTATTCGTGAGAATGGTACTGTATACGACGATCGTACCAACAGACCAACTGAATTTTCAGTAGATAAAAAATTCGGTATTAAACAAAATGGTAATTATTTGACGGTAGAGCAATATTCGGTTTCATTTGAAAATAATAAAAAGACTGAATATCGTAATGGGACTAAAGTCCATATGAATATCTTCTACAAAGATGCATTATTCAAAGTAGTGCCAACGAACTATATTGCATATATTTCTAGTAATGATCATGGCGAATCTTGGTCTGCACCAACTTTATTACCTCCTATAATGGGACTTAATCGGAATGCGCCTTATTTGGGTCCTGGACGTGGAATCATTGAAAGCTCAACTGGACGTATTCTTATTCCGTCTTACACTGGTAAAGAGTCTGCATTCATTTATAGTGATGATAATGGAGCGTCTTGGAAAGTTAAAGTTGTGCCACTTCCTTCTAGTTGGTCAGCAGAAGCACAATTTGTAGAATTGAGTCCAGGAGTAATTCAAGCATACATGCGTACAAATAATGGTAAAATTGCATATTTAACAAGTAAAGACGCAGGTACTACTTGGAGTGCTCCGGAATATTTGAATTTTGTTTCAAATCCAAGTTATGGAACACAATTATCAATCATCAATTATAGTCAATTGATTGATGGTAAAAAGGCTGTCATTTTAAGTACTCCAAACTCCACAAATGGTCGTAAACACGGACAAATTTCGATTGGTCTAATTAATGATGATAATACAATTGATTGGCGTTATCATCACGATGTTGATTATAGTAACTATGGATACTCATATTCAACATTGACAGAGTTACCAAATCATGAAATTGGATTGATGTTTGAAAAATTTGATTCATGGTCTCGTAATGAACTTCATATGAAAAATGTTGTACCATATATAACATTTAAGATTGAAGATTTGAAAAAGAATTAAAGCTGAAATTTAAAAATATATAGAAAGAGGATAAAAATTATGGTAAATTACGGTATTGTTGGAGCTGGATATTTTGGAGCTGATTTGGCTCGCTCAATGAACAAAATTGAAGATGCAAAAGTGGTTGCGGTATTTGACCCAAATCATGGAGAAGAAGTTGCTCAAGAGTTGGGATCAGATGTTTGTGCAAGTTTAGATGAACTTGTAGCACGTGAAGATATTGATTGTGTGATCGTAGCTTCACCTAGCTACCTTCACCGTGAACCTGTTGTGAAAGCTGCTCAACATGGCAAACACGTATTTTGTGAAAAGCCAATTGCATTGTCTTATGAAGATTGTAAAGCCATGGTTGACGCATGTAAAGAAAATAATGTTATCTTTATGGCTGGTCACATCATGAACTTCTTTAATGGTGTACACCATGCTAAAGAATTGATTACTCAAGGTAAAATCGGTAAAGTTCTTTATTGCCATGCCGCTCGTACAGGTTGGGAAGAACAACAACCAACTGTATCATGGAAGAAACTTCGTTCTCAATCTGGAGGACATTTGTACCACCATATTCATGAATTAGATTGCATTCAGTTCATCATGGGAGGACTTCCTGAAAAAGCGACAATGGTAGGAGGTAATGTATATCATAAAGGTGAAAACTTTGGTGATGAAGATGATATGCTCATTGTAAACCTAGAATACTCTGATGATCGTTATGCTGTTTTGGAATATGGTAATGCTTTCCGTTGGGGTGAACACTACGTCTTGATTCAAGGAACTGAAGGAGCTATCAAACTTGACTTGTTCAATACTGGAGGTACTCTTCGTGTTAAAGGTGAAGGAGAATCACACTTCTTAGTACATGAAACTCAAGAGGAAGATGATGACCGTACAGCTATCTATACCGGTCGTGGTATGGATGGAGCAATTGCGTACGGTAAACCAGGAGTACGTTGCCCATTATGGTTACAAACATGTATTGATAAAGAAATGGAATATCTACATGACATCATTAAAGGTGGAGAAATTACAGAAGAATATGAAAAACTTCTCAATGGTGTAGCTGCTTTAGAATCAATCGCTACCGCTGATGCATGTACTTTATCAGTTAAAGAAGATCGAAAAGTAAGTCTTTCAGAAATCACAAATGCTTAACTATTGTAAAACAGAATAGTAAATTCTTGTCATTATATAATTTCTAAAGTTCTGTGATACAACTCATTGAATAAAGAAATAGAGATGGGACTGGGATAATGCCCAGTCCCATTTTTTATCAAAAAGTAATGAGATCAAAAATGTGGGAGTGATGAAATGAAGATTATAGGGATCGATATTGGCGGAACAACAATTAAGGCAGATTTATACGATGATTTTGGAACGAGTTTAAATCAGTTCAAAGAGATTGAAACAATTATTGACTATGATTTGGGAACGAATCAGATATTAAATCAGGTCTGTGATTTAATTGGTGAGTATATTTTAAATTATTCAATTGATGGTGTTGGTATTTCCACTGCTGGAGTTGTTAATGCTAATACAGGAGAAATCATCTATGCAGGCTATACAATACCAGGGTATATCGGAGTAAACTTTACTTCCGAAATAGAAAAACGTTTTGGGTTGTCTACTTTTGTTGAAAATGATGTTAATTGTGCTGCATTAGGTGAATTATGGAAGGGACAAGCCAAAGATAAGAAAAATGTAGTAATGGTTACTATTGGAACAGGTATAGGAGGCAGTATTATTGTTAATGGACAAATTGTTAACGGATTTAACTATACTGCTGGTGAAGTAGGCTATATTCCTGTAGGTAATTCGGATTGGCAAAGCAAAGCCTCAACAACCGCATTGATTCATTTATATCAAAAGAAGAGCTTGAAAACTAATCAAACTGGACGTACTTTCTTTACTGATTTAAGTTCTGGAGATAAAGTCGCTAAAGAAACTTTTGAAATTTTTGTAGAAAATCTAACAAAAGGTTTATTAACTATTTCTTATCTACTTAATCCAGAAATTCTCATATTAGGAGGTGGGATTCTGGCTAAAAAGGATATTTTGTTACCTGAAATTCAAAGTTCTTTAGCTAAAAATGCAATGGATAATAGGTTTTTGCCTAATAATGTTGTGGCAGCTACATTAGGAAATGAAGCTGGTCGTATAGGAGCTGTAAAAAATTTCTTAGATAGAATTTCTAATAAATAGTGTGAAAGATAAGGAGGTGTCACAATGACTAACTCTGTATTTTCGACAATGCAAGATATTGAGAATGTTGCAACCGATATTATAAAATCATATGATAATGAGATTTATACGTATAAAGCTGTCTCCCAAGAAGAATTGGAAGAACTAGAAAAAAGTTATGATGAAAAAAGTCACGAAGAATTAATTTCAATAGAAAGCAATTTGGAAATGCAACAACAGAACCTCATTGATGTGGTTAATAAAACAATCAAGGAAAATGATGCAAAGATTCAGTATATTTCATCAAGTAGGAGAGGAGAATTTGTAGAAAAAATTATTGGTAGGGTGGTAGAAAAATATGGCTATTAGTCAGATGAAAAGAATTTCTCTACTATTTTCTAAGAGTAGTCTTGATGATGTTTTAAAAACTATTCAAGAACTAGAGTCAGTGCAGTTCCGTGATTTAAAGGTTCAGGATAACTGGTCAGAAGCTCTAGAAAAAGATGAGGTTGTATTTCCAACTATTCAAATTTCTCATACTTCTAATTCCAATCATGGGGTTATTGAAGGAAATGATGCCTTGACTTATTTGATGAATAAACAACAACATTTGGAAGCAACTGTAGAGAAATTACAAGAATACCTACCGAAAGAAAACACGTTTAAGTTATTACAGCAACCTCCGATAACAACCTCTTATGAAGAATTAGAAAAATTTGGTAAAGCTAATGTTGCTGAGGGTGTTCTTAAAAAAGTGAATCATCAAATAAACAGAGTTCATGAATTAGAAAGAAACATTCAAAGTAATAATGAGGAAATAGAGAGATTAATAAAGTGGGAAAAATTAGAAATTATTCCTGCGCATTTAGAACAATTTTCTTTCTGTAGAGGAAAAATCGGAACAATTCCAAGGACTGTAGATAATCGCTTATACAATAATTTTTTAGAAAACAATATTGAAGTTCAAGAAATATTTTCTAATGATAGAGAGTACGGTGTTGTTGTTTTCTATCAGTCCAGTTGCTCTATTGATTTTGATGAATACTTATTTGAACCATTTGATTA
Source organism: Streptococcus oralis subsp. dentisani (assembly GCF_002860905.1). Taxonomy (GTDB): domain Bacteria; phylum Bacillota; class Bacilli; order Lactobacillales; family Streptococcaceae; genus Streptococcus; species Streptococcus oralis_BA. The sequence goes on from NZ_PKIG01000005.1 coordinate 63,212, forward strand.
TTCTAGAAAGGAATTACCGAAGCAGCGAGTAGTAGATTTGGATCAAGAAAACATGCAGTTAATAACTGAAAAAGAGAATATTATCGCATCGTTGCAAGATTCAAAGAAAAATTTGATAGATTTACAATGGCAAATTGACTATATTTTATCTATCTATGCTCGTCAAATCTCTAAGAATAACCTTTTGAGCACTCCGCATCTAGTTGCATTAGAAGGATGGATAGAAGAAACTCGTATTTTATATTTTATAAAAGTTATGGATGAGCGTTTTGGACATTCTATTTATATTTATGAATCGGAAACATTGTCGGATAATCAAGATGAAATACCTATCAAATTAACGAATCACTCTTTAATTGAACCATTTGAATTATTGACAGAAATGTATGCTCTGCCCAAATATTATGAGAAAGATCCTACACCTGTATTAGCACCATTTTACTTTACATTTTTTGGAATGATGGTTGCTGATTTAGGCTATGGTTTACTATTGTTTTTAGGAACAATGTTAGCATTAAAAATTTTTCATCTACCTTCAGTAACTAAGAGATTTTTAAAATTCTTTAATATATTAGGGGTAGCCGTTGCAATTTGGGGTGGAATCTATGGCTCATTTTTTGGATATGAGTTGCCATTTCATCTGATATCTACAACCTCGGATGTCATGACTATATTAGTAGTGTCAGTTGTGTTTGGATTTATTACAGTATTTGTAGGTTTGTTAGCTTCAGGTCTACAAAAAGTAAGAATGAAGAAATATGCAGAAGCATATAATTCAGGATTTGCGTGGTGTGTTATTCTGCTTGGCTTGTTATTTATTGCTGTCGGAATGTTGATGCCTGATATGAGACCGTTATTTGTATTAGGGAAATGGGTATCTATTTTTAATGCTGTGGGGATTTTGATTGTTTCTATTATTCAAGCCAAAAGCTTGTCAGGTATTGGAGCAGGATTGTTTAATCTATATAACATTTCATCTTATATAGGTGATTTAGTTAGTTTCACTCGATTGATGGCATTAGGATTATCTGGAGCAAGTATAGCATCAGCTTTCAATTTAATTGTTGGTTTGTTTCCGGGAATATTGGCTAAACTGACAATTGGATTAGTATTATTCATTCTTTTACATGCGATCAATATTTTTCTATCGTTACTATCAGGATATGTTCATGGAGCACGTCTGATATTTGTTGAATTTTTTGGTAAGTTTTATGAGGGTGGAGGAAAACCATTTCAACCTTTGAAGGCTTCTGAGAAATATATTAAGGTTATTACAAAGAATTAATGGAGGATATATATAATGGAACATTTAGCAACTTATTTTTCAACCTATGGAGGAGCTTTTTTCGCTGCATTGGGAATTGTACTGGCGGTTGGATTAAGCGGTATGGGGTCTGCTTATGGAGTTGGTAAGGCTGGGCAATCTGCCGCAGCTTTACTGAAAGAACAGCCTGAAAAGTTTGCCTCAGCTTTGATATTGCAATTATTGCCCGGAACACAAGGATTATATGGTTTTGTTATTGGAATTTTAATTTGGTTGCAATTAACTCCAGAACTTCCTTTAGAAAAAGGCGTTGCTTATTTCTTTGTAGCCCTTCCAATTGCTATTGTAGGATACTTTTCAGCTAAGCATCAAGGAAATGTAGCAGTAGCGGGAATGCAAATCTTGGCTAAAAGACCAAAAGAATTCATGAAGGGAGCAATTTTAGCTGCCATGGTAGAAACCTATGCAATTCTTGCTTTTGTCGTATCATTCATTTTGACCCTTCGTGTATAAGAAATAAATTTGCAATTCAAAGGAGGTGTCTAAATGAGCAATTTAGAAAACTTACGAGAGTCTGTTATTGAACAAGCTCATGAAAAAGGGCGTATGAAATTATTGGATTCCAAAAAGAAGATTGATGATGAATTTGAAATGCAAAAGTCGCTCATTATAAAGAAAAAAGAAGCTGAACATGAACGAAAGTTAAAAGAATTGCAACAGAAATATCAAATAATTTTTCAACAATTAAAAAATAAGGAACGCCAATCAACGTTAGTATCAAAACAGAAAATATTAAAAGAACTTTTTCAATCTGCTTTACTAGAAATGGAATCTTGGAGTGCAGATAAAGAAATGGAGTTCATCTATCGAATTCTGGAACAATATTCACAACAAGAGGTCATAGTAACTTTTGGGGAACAGACTTTAGCTAAATTCAATTTGGAACAATTAGAGAAATTGAAATTCTCTTTTCCAAATTATTTATTTAGTGAACAACCTATCTCAAATGAATCAGGCTTACTTATTTCAATAGGTAAAATTGATGATAACTATTTGTATAAAACATTAATTGGATCGATTTCTAAGGAAGAAAGTTCAAGTATCGCAAATCAAATTTTTATCAATCAAGGATGAAATTGGTTAATCCTTCTTAGAAATTAGGAGTATTCCAATAAAATTAGAAAGGTATTTTATGGATACTAATCTTTTTTCAAAAATAAATACGACGATTTCGGTAAAAGAAAACGATTTTATTACAGAAGAAAAATTTCAAAAAATTATACAATCCAAAGATACGGAGACATTGGCATTTATCTTAGAATCAACTCCCTATCATTTATCGATTGACATCTTAAAAGATCCTAGTCAGACAGAGATTTCGCTAATGACAAAATTAGTCAATGATTATAGATGGGCCTATGCTGAAAGTCCGTCTGATATAATTGTGACTTTATTTGCTTTACGATATGTTTATCATAATATCAAAGTTTTATTAAAATCTAAGGCGGCAATTAAGAAAGATTTTTCTAAATTATTAATTCCAATAGGGATTTTTGATATAGAAAGTTTAAAACATTTAGTTTCTTCCTTACATTCAGATACACTTCCTGATTTTATGGTTCGTGAAGTAGAATCAATTTGGAATGAGTATGAAACTTTTAATAATATTCGTGTACTTGATGTCGGAGCTGATCTAGCATATTTTAAACATCTGAAACTTTTATCTAATGAGTTAGATGAGGTATTGTCTCAGGTTATTGTCGAAATGATTGACTTTTATAATATTATTACTGTAAAACGTGGTTTATCTCAAAATAAGAGTCATGGGGATATTTTACAATTACTTTCAGATGAAGGAAGTATTTCTGCTAAAGAATTTATATACATTGTAGAAAATCAAGAAATATTTGTGTGGTTCAATAAAATAAATCCAAGCTTAGATTCAATCTTTTCAACTTATGAATTGAAGATGCAGGACGCAACGATTTCATCTTCTGAGTTAGAATTTTTATGTGATTTACTATTGTATAAAACTTTAGATCAAGGAAGGTACAATGTAGATGGGCCGTTAGTTCTTGCTAGATATTTATTGGGATGTGAGTTTGAAGTAAAGAATCTCAGAATGATCATATCAGCTCTTCAAAATACAATTCCCTTTGAATCAATAAAAGAAAGGATACGCCCACATTATGGAAGCTAATAAGTATAAAATTGGCATAATTGGTAGCCGTGATATTATTTTACCATTTAGCATGATTGGGTTTGATATATTTCCTGCCTATCAAGAACAAGAAGCTATAAATACACTAAGAAAATTAGCTCAATCTGATTATGGTGTCATATATATCACTGAAGACATTGCTTCAATGATATTAGATACAATTCGCCATTATGATTCCCAAGTTGTGCCTGCTATTATCTTATTACCGACTCATAAACAAGGTTTAAATTTAGGATTAAAACGTATAGAGGATAATGTAGAGAAAGCAGTAGGACACAATATTTTATAATAATGTACAAAATTGTCTGTAATATTATTCTATAATTTTTGGACTTAGTAAGGAGAATAACTTTGACTCAAGGGAAGATTATAAAAGTATCGGGACCTCTAGTTATTGCATCAGGTATGCAGGAGGCTAATATTCAAGATATTTGCCGTGTAGGTAAGCTAGGGTTAATCGGTGAAATTATTGAAATGAGAAGAGATCAGGCATCTATCCAAGTCTATGAAGAAACATCTGGTCTTGGTCCGGGAGAACCTGTTGTTACAACTGGAGAACCTCTCTCGGTTGAATTAGGGCCTGGATTGATTTCTCAAATGTTTGATGGCATACAACGCCCATTAGATCGATTTAAATTGGCTACTCATAATGATTTTCTAGTTCGTGGGGTAGAAGTTCCAAGTTTGGATAGAGATATTAAGTGGCATTTTGATTCCACTATAGCAATTGGTCAAAAAGTGAGTACGGGTGATATTCTTGGAACTGTCAAGGAAACCGAGGTAGTTAATCATAAAATTATGGTTCCTTATGGAGTATCTGGAGAAGTCGTTTCTATTGCATCTGGCGATTTTACAATTGATGAAGTTGTATATGAAATAAAAAAATTGGACGGTAGTTTCTATAAAGGAACGCTTATGCAAAAATGGCCTGTCCGCAAGGCGCGTCCTGTTTCTAAACGTTTAATTCCAGAAGAACCATTAATCACAGGTCAACGAGTTATTGATACATTCTTTCCAGTAACCAAAGGGGGAGCTGCAGCAGTTCCTGGACCGTTTGGAGCAGGAAAGACAGTTGTACAACACCAAGTAGCTAAATTTGCCAATGTTGATATTGTTATTTATGTCGGTTGTGGAGAACGTGGAAATGAAATGACGGATGTACTGAATGAGTTTCCTGAGTTGATTGACCCTAATACCGGACAATCAATTATGCAACGGACAGTTCTGATTGCTAATACTTCAAATATGCCTGTTGCTGCTCGTGAGGCTTCAATTTATACAGGAATTACCATGGCTGAGTATTTTCGTGATATGGGCTACTCTGTCGCCATTATGGCTGATTCAACTTCACGTTGGGCAGAAGCGCTACGTGAAATGTCAGGACGTCTAGAAGAAATGCCTGGTGATGAGGGTTATCCTGCTTATCTGGGAAGTCGTATCGCTGAATATTATGAAAGAGCAGGACGTTCTCAGGTTCTAGGGCTTCCAGAACGTGAAGGAACGATTACTGCTATTGGTGCTGTATCGCCACCTGGTGGAGATATTTCAGAACCAGTTACTCAAAACACTTTACGGATTGTGAAAGTTTTTTGGGGGCTTGATGCTCCGTTGGCACAGCGACGTCATTTTCCTGCAATTAACTGGCTTACATCTTATTCACTATATAAAGACAGTGTGGGCACTTATATAGATGGTAAAGAGAAGACAGATTGGAATAGTAAAATAACTCGTGCGATGAACTACTTACAACGGGAATCTAGTTTAGAGGAAATTGTTCGTCTTGTTGGAATTGATTCTCTGTCTGATACTGAACGACTAACGATGGAAATTGCTAAACAAATTCGAGAAGATTATTTGCAACAGAACGCCTTTGATTCGGTAGATACATTCACTTCGTTTGCAAAACAAGAAGCAATGCTAAGTAATATCCTAACTTTTGCTGATCAGGCAAATCATGCTTTAGAGTTGGGTTCTTACTTTACAGAGATTATGGAAGGTACCGTGGCAGTTAGAGACCGTATGGCTAGAAGTAAATATGTTTCAGAAGATAGATTAGATGAAATCAAAATTATATCAAATGAGATTATACATCAAATTCATTTGATATTAGAAACAGGAGGTCTATAAATGAGTGTTATAAAAGAATACAGAACTGCTAGTGAAGTTGTTGGGCCTCTTATGATTGTTGAACAAGTAAATAATGTGTCTTACAATGAGTTAGTTGAAATTCAACTTCATAATGGAGAAATTCGTCGTGGACAAGTTTTAGAGATCCACGAAGATAAAGCAATGGTTCAGCTTTTTGAAGGATCTAGTGGAATAAATTTAGAAAAGTCTAAAATTCGTTTTGCTGGTCATGCATTAGAATTGGCCGTATCTGAGGATATGGTTGGTCGTATTTTTAATGGGATGGGAAAACCAATTGATGGTGGACCAGATTTAATTCCAGAGAAATATTTAGATATTGATGGTCAAGCTATTAATCCTGTATCTAGAGATTATCCAGATGAATTTATTCAGACAGGGATCTCCTCTATTGATCATTTGAATACTCTTGTACGTGGTCAAAAATTACCAGTATTTTCAGGTTCGGGCTTACCTCATAATGAATTAGCTGCTCAGATAGCAAGACAAGCGACTGTTTTAAATTCTGATGAAAATTTTGCGGTTGTATTTGCAGCAATGGGTATTACTTTTGAAGAAGCTGAGTTTTTTATGGAAGAGCTCAGAAAAACAGGAGCGATCGATCGTTCGGTTTTATTTATGAACTTGGCAAATGATCCTGCAATTGAGCGTATTGCAACTCCCCGCATTGCTTTAACTGCGGCAGAGTATCTAGCTTTTGAAAAAGATATGCACGTTCTAGTTATCATGACGGATATGACCAACTATTGTGAAGCGTTACGTGAAGTCTCAGCAGCTCGCCGTGAAGTTCCAGGGAGACGAGGCTATCCGGGATATTTATATACAAATTTATCAACTCTATACGAAAGGGCTGGTCGCTTAGTTGGTAAAAAAGGTTCGGTGACACAGATTCCTATTTTAACAATGCCAGAAGATGACATAACACATCCAATTCCTGATTTAACTGGATACATTACTGAAGGGCAAATTATTTTGTCGCATGAGTTGTATAATCAAGGTTATCGTCCACCAATCAATGTTTTACCTTCTCTCTCTCGATTAAAAGATAAGGGTTCTGGAGAAGGTAAAACTCGTGGAGATCATGCTCCAACTATGAATCAACTGTTTGCAGCCTATGCCCAAGGGAAAAAGGTTGAAGAGTTAGCAGTAGTATTAGGAGAATCGGCTTTATCTGATGTAGATAAATTGTATGTGAGGTTTACAAAGCGTTTTGAAGAAGAGTACATAAATCAAGGATTTTATAAAAACCGAAATATAGAAGATACGTTGAATCTTGGGTGGGAATTACTATCAATTCTTCCTAGAACAGAGTTAAAACGTATCAAAGATGATTTGCTTGATAAATACTTACCTTTGGTAGAAGTTTAATCCAGAAATGGAGTGATTATCTATGGTACGTTTGAATGTAAAACCAACTCGTATGGAATTGAATAACTTAAAGGAACGTTTGAAAACAGCTGAACGTGGACATAAGTTATTAAAGGATAAAAGAGATGAATTGATGAGGCGATTTATTTCTTTGATTCGTGAGAATAATCAACTTCGGAAAGAAGTAGAAAGTTATCTAATTGATAATCTAAAATCCTTTGCAGTTGCTAAATCATTAAAGAGTTCTCAAATGGTGGAGGAATTATTTTCAATTCCATCGAAAGAAATTGAACTATTTGTTGAGAAAGAAAATATCATGAGTGTAACAGTTCCTAGAATGCATATGAATATTACTTCTCAAAATGAGAACAGTGAATACAGCTATTTATCTTCTAATAGTGAAATGGATGATGTATTTGCTACAATGAATAGTTTAATTGATAAATTACTAAGACTGGCAGAAGTTGAAAAAACGTGTCAGTTAATGGCTGATGAAATAGAAAAAACACGTAGACGTGTAAATGGTTTAGAATACTCGATTATTCCAAACTTGTCGGAAACTATTCATTATATAGAATTGAAACTAGAGGAGGCAGAAAGAGCCAATTTAGTTCGTATTATGAAAGTGAAGTAGATCCTTTAATTAGATTATTAATTAGATGAACAAAATATCAGCTTGGATAAGGCTTTTAGCCTTTCTAAGCTTTTTTTATTGACAGTATCAGGATATCTTTTTCAAAATTTTGGTTTGTTAGATAATGAAGATGTTTCTACTAATCTAGATTTAGGATTAATAAATCGTAAATGTAATTATAAAGAAAAAGATAAATTAAAAAAAGATGTATTAGCAAGAGTTGGTCTAACTCATATTCATCTGGAACAAAAGATATATGAATTGTCTGGCGGTGAAGCACAACGTGTTGCTTTAGCGAAAATCATTCTTAAAAATCCACCATTAATACTTGCGGATGAGTTGACTGCATCGCTCGACCCTACGACTTCACAAGGAATTATGAAATTATTATTAGATATGAAAAATGAAAATCGTCTAATCATCATTGCAACTCATAATCCCGATATTTGGAATCAAGCAGATGAAGTTATAAATTTAAATCAATTATAGTTACAGTCAATAGATATCTTCTATATTTTAAAGTTATTTTATCTGAATCCGTAAAAGCAGTTCAATCTTGTACTGCTTTTTTTCTTTTACGACTTACGCTGTTTGGTTTCATGAGCAAGTCCCTCAAAGTGAATTAATAACAAATCATTAGAAGTCATAGTGATGAAATTTATGTAACGGAAGTAGAGCGAATTGCTGAACCATTAAATAAGTATCTCTCGAAGTAGAGGCGTATATTTTGACTTTTAGTTTGATAGAATGGTAGTTTGAAAATGTAAATGATAGCTACTGTTCATAAAACATAGAAGGTACGTACGGTGTTTTGAGAAGAGCTAGAAATTAGCACTTACCTTATTATTCCAACAACCTCAAAAATGTGATAAAAATTTCAACTACTCTTATCTATAATAAAGCTACCTGTTCTTTGAAAATTGAATCCACTCCGTCTTGATTAGCGTGCCTGTGTAAGTAGGGACTGAGAGTTTTCCCCTGTGAAGGGCAACTGGCACAAGACGTGTGTGAGAATTTTCTAACAGACACGGAGTTTATCGTTACCAGACTTAAACGATGCGACAAACTAGATAAAGGAGTTAATCATGAAGGTAGTAAACTTGTATGATTTGAAACAAATGGGAAATAAAGGTGGTTGTACCATCCAATTGATTCATCACTTTCCTTTTGGTATGGGCTTAGGACATCTCAAAAAAGACTACATTGAGTTTAAACGTGTTGGTATCTTTGATGGAAAAGCAGTAGAAGTCACTCTTCGAGAACCTTATTCGAGAGATCTACTGAAGGTTGTCAAGTCGATTAAGCAACGTCAGAAATTGATAGCTTATCGTTATAAAGAAGGAAAGCTGCTATTTGTGAAGAAGGAGGCATCAGATGTCCTCTGAACAACAGGAACGAATGGCAGTTCAATATGCAGAGCGTAGTCTTTTATTTACTGTAAGAAGTCTCTTAAAGATTCTAGAATGGTCTAGACGTCAGGCTTTAGCACAGGATTCCGCCTATAAGATAGGGGTGCAGAAATTAGAAGAATTGCTACAATCTCCTTATTCGATTGATACGATTAATCTGAAAAAAGATTTTTTAGACAAACCAATTGATATAGAGAAATTTAAGTCTTTTTTAGAAAAAGAAGAGATTCCTTTAGCACTCGCTTGGCAAGGGGATTCTCTACATTTCTACACGAAAGACCGTTCGATTCTAGACAATCATTTAGACCATCTGTTAGAAAAAATGGTTAATGATCCGGAGAAATTAGCTGATTTTACCATGGATCAGTCATTAGACGATGCTATTGATGAGGCTAAATCCCAAATTACCTTTAGACAAGAAGGAGCCGTCAAACAGAAAGAGATGGTGAGATGATGTACAGTGGAAAGAAATTCCTACTATTCTCACTGTTAGGCATCTTACTAGGCTATCTTTTTCATCGTTTGACGCTTTTGTATGATTCCTATACTGGAAATACTTTAGATAAATGGACTCATCTTCTGATGGAAGGTCAAGATCAAGTTCTTCAGTCGCCATGGAATGTTTCTTTTACTGGAAAATCAAGTGCTTTTTTTCTACTAGGCTTTGTGATGATGTTACTGGTTTATCTCTATCTAGAGACTGGTAAAAAACAATACCGAGAAGGAGTAGAATACGGGAGCGCCCGTTTTGGAACTCTAAAAGAAAAGAAGCTCTTTTACGGTAAAGAATTTTCTCATGATACGATCTTAGCACAAGATGTTCGTTTGACATTGTTAGATAAAAAACCAGCCCAATATGATAGAAATAAGAATATTGCGGTGATTGGAGGTTCAGGAAGTGGGAAGACATTTCGCTTTGTGAAACCTAATCTGATTCAGATGAATAGTTCAAATATTGTCGTGGATCCTAAAGATCACTTGGCCGAAAAAACAGGCAAACTCTTTATAGAACATGGCTACCAAGTAAAGGTGTTAGACTTAGTCAATATGAAGAACTCAGATGGCTTCAATCCTTTTCGCTATATAGAGACAGAAAATGATTTGAATCGCATGCTGACGGTTTATTTTAATAACACCAAAGGCTCTGGATCTCGTAGTGATCCATTTTGGGATGAAGCTTCTATGACTTTGGTACGAGCTTTAGCCTCTTACTTGGTCGATTTCTATAATCCACCCAAAACAAGAGAACAGCTCATTGAAGAGAGTCGTTTGAGTCAAACAGAATACCAAAACTTGTTGAAACGTCAAAAAAAAGAAGTGGAAGAGCGAAAAAAACGAGGGCGTTATCCAAGTTTTGCTGAAATCTCAAAACTCATTAAACACTTATCCAAGGGTGAAAACCAAGAAAAGAGTGTCTTAGAAATTCTATTTGAAAATTATGCTAAAAAGTATGGGACTGAAAATTTTACCATGCGAAATTGGGCAGATTTCCAAAATTATAAGGATAAGACTCTGGATTCTGTTATAGCTGTAACCACTGCTAAATTTGCCCTCTTCAATATTCAAAGTGTCATGGATTTGACCAAAAGAGATACCCTTGATATGAAGACATGGGGCCAGGAAAAATCAATGGTTTACTTAGTTATCCCAGATAACGATAGTACCTTTCGCTTTCTTTCAGCCCTCTTTTTTTCAACCGTATTTCAAACCCTAACAAGACAAGCAGATATTGATTTTAAGGGACAATTACCTCTTCATGTGAGAGTTTACTTAGATGAGTTCGCAAATATAGGAGAAATCCCAGATTTTGCTGAACAAACCTCAACAGTCCGTTCTCGAAATATGAGTCTCGTTCCTATTCTACAAAATATTGCCCAACTTCAAGGGCTCTATAAAGAAAAAGAAGCTTGGAAAACCATTCTTGGGAACTGTGATAGCTTAGTCTACTTAGGTGGTAATGATGAAGATACCTTTAAATTTATGAGTGGCTTACTCGGTAAACAGACCATTGATGTTCGAAATACTAGTCGTTCCTTTGGCCAGACAGGTTCAGGATCCCTTTCTCATCAAAAGATTGCTCGTGATTTAATGACACCCGATGAGGTTGGAAATATGAAACGGCATGAATGCTTGATTCGAATTGCCAATATGCCTGTCTTTAAAAGCAAAAAGTACAATTCCACTAAGCATCCAAACTGGAAATACCTAGCCAATCAAGAAACCGATGAACGGTGGTGGAACTATCAAATCAATCCTTTGAATCAAAGACAAGAAAATCATCTTGAAGGCCTTAGAATTCGTGATTTAACTTTTGAATCTAGTTTAAAATAAAAATAGAAAAGAGGAAATAGATGATTACGCATTTTAAAGGTTTTGTTTATGGAGTAGACGCAAGTGCTATGTTTGCACAAGCAATGTCTTTGTTACAGAAGGGATTGATTGCGGTTGGTGCCTTTCTCGTTGTTGTGGGGATTGTCAACCTTGCAACCAACATTAAAGATGGTGGGCCAGGTGTTCGGAATGCCATTCTTGAAATTGTCGGTGGAGTTATGGTAGGGGCTGCTGGAGCCTTTGTAACTCAAATTTCAATTTAGGAGGATAAACAATGACATGAATCTTAGTTTAGTCTCACCCTTTGTTTACCTTGCATCTGAAAAAATATCAGCTGAAAATTTATTTGAAGGATTTAATGTAGATTTACAATCTACGGTAGATCTGATTAAATCCTTATCTAGCTACAATCCAACTGTTTGGACTTATATGTCTAGTATTACTAAAAGTGTCATGCAGCCTCTTGGAGTTGCGATTTTATCAGTTGTTCTCATCCTAGAATTTTCGAAGATGGCAAAGAAAATTGCTAACTCTGGTGGAGCGATGACCTTTGAAGCATTAGCCCCGATGTTGATTAGTTATATTATGGTCGCAGTTGTAATTACCAACACTACCGTCGTTGTAGAAGCCATCATCGGGATTGCGAGTCACGCCATTGAACAAGTGGCCTCAATTGTGGCTCACGGTGGGGCCAAGTATGATACCATCTCTGGATTAAAAGGTTCAGGCTTTATTGGCCGGATGATTGTAGGCTTTTTCGCCCTCCTCATTTGGCTTGTTCGGATAGTAAGTGCAGCCATGGTCAATCTTTTGGTATCTATTCGATTTATTCAACTTTACCTTATGATTCCATTTGCCCCTCTTACGATTCCAACATTTTTAAGTGATGAATGGAAGTCTATTGGTATTGGCTATTTAAAAAATATTATGGTCTATGCGGTACAAGGGGTTCTTATTTTTCTGATTGTTTCTCTTATTCCTTTGTTTGAATCTGCTGGGAAAATAGCCGTTTCAAATGGTGCAGGAGTCCTACAATCTCTTGCGATTATGTTTGGTAGTTTAATACAAGCTATCTTACTGATTATTGCCCTCGTTGGTTCTCAACGTACGGCTCGCTCAATTTTAGGTATGTAATTAGATAAAGGCTAGGAAGTGATTGCTTCTTAGCCTTTTTAGAAAGGAAAGTCATGAATACACGTGTCTTTAAAGACATCTCAAAATACCAACACAGGGCTTGGTTAGGTTTCACCACAAGACAAATCATCTTTGTCCTACCAGCTTTTATTGTCACAATTATTGTTTTGGGCTTGAATCTCTTTTTCTGGCAATTTGGAGATTGGTTTGTTTACGGTTTTGTGTTTGCCTTTACCATCCCCCTCATGCTATTTGGAGTCTATAAACCCAATGATTTATATTTTGAACATTATTTGAAATACCGTCTTCATTTTGAACTAACGGTTCCCCTACGCACAATTACAGGAAAGAAAGGACCTGAACATGAAAAGAAAATCAAATACATTAAAGAAACAAAAAACTTCAATGACTAATCAGAAAGAAGTAGTTAAAGGAAAAAAAGAGGAAGTGTTACCATCAACGGCTAATACTATTTCCTATCAAGCCCTGTATCAAAATGGTCTGATGCAGGTAAAAGAAGATTATTTCTCACAAAGCTATTTACTTGGTGATGTCAATTACCAGACTGTTGGTTTAGAAGATAAGGGCGCAATCATTGAGAAGTATTCTGATTTGATTAACTCTTTAGACGACCAAACCAACTTCCAATTGACTATCTTTAATAAAAGATTGAATTTAGAAAAGTTTAGACAAAGTGTTTTGTATGAGGAAAAAGAAGATGGATATGATACCTATCGTAAAGAATTGAATCGGATGATGAATCAGAATTTAGACAGTGGTGAAAATAATTTTTCAGCTGTGAAACTGATTAGCTTTGGAAGAAAGGATTCTAATCCCAAACAAGCTTATCGTTCCTTGTCTCAAATTGGAGAATATTTCAAGAGTGGTTTCTCAGAAATTGATGCTCGCTTTGAATCCTTGGCTGGAGAAGAACGGGTGAACTTGTTGGCAGATATGCTAAGAGGAGAACACCATCTTCCTTTTTCTTACCGTGATTTAACGAGATCGGGTCAGACAACTCGTCACTTCATAGCACCCAATCTCTTGGATTTTAAAAACAAGAATTACCTACAAATCAATGACCGCTTATTGCAGATTGTCTATGTGAGAGACTACGGCATGGAATTAGGGGATCAGTTTATCCGAGACCTCATGCAAGGAGATTTGGAATTGATTGTAAGCCTTCATGCTCAAAGTTCGACTAAGGCAGATGCTATGAAGAAACTACGAACAAAGAAGACCTTAATGGAATCCCAAAAGATTGGGGAACAACAAAAACTAGCTCGTACAGGTATCTATTTGGAAAAAGTAGGCCATGTTTTAGAAAGCAATATCGATGAAGCTGAAGAACTCTTAAAAACCATGACCGAGACAGGAGATAAACTATTTCAAACTGTCTTCTTGATTGGGATCTTTGGTCAGGATGAAGAAGAACTCAAACAAGCTCTAGATACGATTCAACAAGTGGCCGGCTCAAATGACCTAATGATTGATAAACTACCATATATGCAAGAAGCAGCCTTTAATAGTTTGCTGCCATTTGGTTGTGATTTTTTAGAGGGAGTATCACGGAGTTTATTAACGTCCAATATAGCAGTGAACTCTCCATGGACTTCAGTAGACTTACAAGACCGTAGTGGGAAATATTACGGTATCAATCAAATATCAAGCAATATTATTACCATTGATCGCAGCCTATTAAATACACCGTCTGGTCTGATTTTAGGGACATCTGGAGCTGGGAAAGGGATGGCAACCAAGCATGAAATTATCACGACCAAAATCAAGGAATCTGGTGAAAATACTGAAATTATCATTGTGGATCCAGAAGCAGAGTACAGTGTTATTGGACGGGCTTTTGGTGGGGAAATGATTGATATTGCGCCTGATTCCCAAACCTATCTCAATGTCCTTGACTTGTCTGAAGAAAATATGGATGAGGATCCTGTTAAGGTGAAATCAGAGTTTCTTTTATCCTTTATCGGCAAGTTATTGGATAGAAAAATGGATGGAAGAGAAAAATCAATTATTGACCGAGTCACCAGACTGACCTATCAGTCATTTAAAGAGCCTTCTTTGGAAGAATGGGTCTTTGTCTTGAGTCAACAACCAGAAGAAGAAGCGCAGAATTTGGCACTTGATATGGAACTGTATGTAGAAGGTTCTCTTGATATTTTTTCTCATAAGACCAATATTCAGACAGGATCTAATTTCTTGATTTATAACGTTAAGAAGTTAGGAGATGAGCTGAAACAAATCGCCCTTATGGTTATTTTTGATCAGATATGGAATCGTGTCGTTCGGAACCAAAAATTAGGGAAGAAGACCTGGATCTATTTTGATGAAATGCAGCTTCTCTTACTAGATAAATATGCCAGTGATTTCTTCTTTAAATTGTGGAGTCGTGTCAGAAAATATGGAGCCAGTCCGACTGGGATAACCCAAAATGTTGAAACCTTATTGTTAGATCCAAATGGTAGACGGATTATTGCAAATAGTGAATTTATGATTCTCCTCAAGCAAGCAAAAAATGACAGAGAAGAACTGGTTCAACTCTTAGGCTTGTCAAAAGAACTTGAAAAATACCTAGTCAATCCAGAAAAAGGAGCAGGACTGATAAAAGCTGGTTCAGTTGTCGTTCCCTTTAAAAATAAGATTCCTCAAGGTACTCAATTGTTTGATATCATGAGTACGGATCCTGATAAAATGGCTTCTAATTAAGGGGAAGGTAAATGAAGGATAAAAGAGAAATCATACGTGCCCGAAAGGCATTTAGAAGAAGTCTAAAAGATGAGAAGAAATTCTTGAAAAAAGGAAAGAAGGAGGTGAGGAAACAGAAAATAGATTCTGCTGTACTGGATGAAAAAGTATGGAAAAAAGAGATAAAGCAAAAGCTAGAGGAGATGAGAGAAGCTTCAAATGCTAGAGTAAAACAAGCAAATGAAGACTACAATCATATTCTTCAAAATAGTCCTCCATCTCTTTTGAATCGCAAAGAATTAAGAGACAGACGTTTACCTCATGCTAGAAAACGATTGAAAATATCCAAGAAGCAATTTAAGGAAGCTAAGGTAGAAGCAAAAGAAGAAAGAAAAGAGAGTCGTAAAGAAAGAAAAACCAATCAAAAATTTCTCTACGGTCAGGAATCGAAAGCAAAATCCAATTTTTTCTTTCACGGGAAGAATCTAGAAGAATTAAAAGCTAAGAAAGAAGTCAAGGCCGCAAAAGAGAATCTTAAATCTACTAAACAAGCCTATAAGTCCAAAAAAGTCAGTAGGAAAGCCAAAACTTTTCTTTATGT
Organism: Streptococcus oralis subsp. dentisani; assembly: GCF_002860905.1. Taxonomy (GTDB): domain Bacteria; phylum Bacillota; class Bacilli; order Lactobacillales; family Streptococcaceae; genus Streptococcus; species Streptococcus oralis_BA. Next base: position 79,019 of record NZ_PKIG01000005.1, read on the forward strand.
CCTTGGACGTGAAGGTGGAGAGTTAGCTTCAGAAAATGAAGATTTAGAAGGCTATCGCACGCTTCAAGAGACCATTAGAAAAGGGAAACGCTACAGTCGGCTTTCTTATAACATTGGGAAAGCTAGTGTCAAAACAGGACAAGCAACAGGTCGTTTTACCAAGAAAAGACTGACCAACACAAAAGAGCGATACCATCATTTTAAGGATGGAAAAGGATGGAAACTAGCGAAAGATAATCCAAGCTCCTTTAAAAATCGGTTTCGAAAATTAAAGAAACAAGGTCTTACAAGTGTCCGAAATATCTATCAAAAACTAAAAGCAGCCTTTTCCTTCTTTACATTTGCGGCTGGAAATCCTATAACATGGATAGTAGGAGGATTAGTTTTTCTTCTCTTACTTATGATGAGCTTCTTTTTAGGATTTTCATCTGCTAGTTTGATTCAACAAGATGAATTTGAATTAACAAAAGCTTATACCCACCTAACTTGGGAAGACGCAGAACATACTCGTACAAATGACAAAGGCATTACCTATTACACAAAAATTGATGATGTGATGGGCTATATGAACTTTAAATTCCATGATTACGAGTTAAACAAACCAGTTCACTTATTTAGTTCAGAAACTTACAAGGATTATCTGTCTACTTTGTGGCATGATTTAAACGATGGAGAAGATTTAAAATCCATGCAAGACCTTTATGAAACTCCTAAGTATAAACTATCAAAAGACGATCAAGAGGAAATGAAGGAACTAAAAGAAGAAGGTGTGTATGCTTCCATGCAGGAATTGGACAATCCATTTGAGGGGAAAAGCAACGAGGATAGTCTAACCATGACTTATCGTTATGGCTACTATGATTTAGACGGCAAACCTACCCTTCAGGAGTACATTCTACTAGAAGCGAAGGCTCACCAAAGGATTGTCGCACCAATGGATGGTGTTGTATCTCTAGACGGAGATAATGTTATTCTCACTAACGGAAAAGGAGAGAATGAGAGTCGCTTAACCTTATATTCCATTCATAATGGCCGTGCGATTGAGGGAACAAGAGTTCTAACGGGTGATGTTATAGGTGAAACACCAGATGATACAGGTTTGAAAGTTTCCTATCAAAAGTATAAGAACAAGAAAGAAAAATTGGTGTATGTCAATCCGCAATTTTATTTTCCAAAAGTCATTCAACTTCAGACTACTATTTTACCAGCAATTGGTCAGTTTGGTGGGGATGAGTTTGAACGAGCAAAACATATTTATGAGTTTTTGAAATCTCAAGGGGCAAGTCCCCAAGCCATTGCGGCTATTTTAGGAAATTGGTCGGTAGAGTCTTCTATCAATCCTAAACGAGCTGAGGGAGATTATTTATCTCCTCCAGTTGGCGCTACCGATTCCTCATGGGATGATGAAAGCTGGTTAGCGATAGGAGGACCAGCCATTTATAGTGGTGCTTATCCTAATATTCTTCATAGAGGTCTAGGTTTAGGGCAATGGACAGATACCGCAGATGGGTCAACACGGCATACAGCTTTATTGAATTATGCACATATCAAAAATAAGAAGTGGTATGATTTAGACCTCCAACTTGATTTTATGCTTCATGGGGATAGTCTTTACTATCAAAGTTGGTTAAAGGATTTCTTTGGAAATACGGGCAGTGCAGCCAATCTCGCCCAACTCTTTCTGACCTATTGGGAAGGAAATTCTGGTGACAAACTACTGGAAAGACAAACCAGAGCAACGGAATGGTATTACCAAATTGAAAAAGGCTTCAGCCAAACAAATGGAGGACAGGCAAAAAGTGACCCGCAATCCCTTGAAGGGGTTCGTGGGGACTTGTATGATCATTCTGTTCCTGGTGGTGGAGATGGTATGGCCTATGCCTATGGACAATGTACATGGGGTGTTGCAGCTCGTATGAACCAGTTAGGATTAAAGCTAAAAGGTAGAAACGGAGAGAAGATTTCAATCATTAATACCATGGGAAATGGTCAGGACTGGGTTGCGACAGCTTCAAGTCTTGGTGGGGAAACGGGCTCTACACCAAGAGCAGGTGCTATTGTTTCTTTTGTAGGAGGTACACATGGTACACCAGCCAGCTATGGTCATGTGGCTTTTGTAGAGAAGGTCTATGATGATGGTTCTTTCCTTGTGTCTGAAACCAACTATGGGGGCAACCCTAACTATACCTTTAGAAAAATCTCTCAAGCAGATAGTGCCATCAGTTTTGCTTATACGACCAAATAGAAGAGTTTACACTTGAAATTGTAGCTATTTAAAGATACAATATGTCTATAAATGAGTGGTCGGCTCATGGTCAATCTGATAGTAATCTTGGACATAAGGGCCAAGCGGTGGCGGACACCAGAACAAAATCCGATAGCAATCTTGGACGTACGGGCCAAGCGGTGGCAGACACCAGAATAAACCGACTGATTAGGTGGCTTACAGGTTCAGTAAGTCATCTTTTTTATTTGAAAAAACAGTAAGAAAGCGTAAAAAATCAATTCCTGTACTAGCGTGTAATTGAAATTTTTTAGTTTTGGCGTTAGAACTGTTTCCTCAGTCCTAGCCCCTTCTCTTTTTGATAAGTATGCTTGGCAGAAAGTAGTTTGTAAATGATTCTGAGAATCTTATGAGCATAAGCAATGACGGCCTTCATCTTGCTTACTCTTTGGGAAATTCGATTATAAAAAAAAGAAAAAGCTGGATCCTTGGAATGTGCTGCAATTAATCCCGACATGGTCAAAGCCTGTTTTATTTAGCGATTTCCTTGCGTGATGTGTGAGGATTTTTTAATGCCAGCACTATAGGCTAAACATCTTTTTCTGTCATGAGTTAGCAGGCTCTGCCTGATTAGAGTTTTACATGTAATCTATTTTAATAGTAATGTTTTATCATTTTCAGGAGAACGCAGTTTTGGCTCGTTCTCTTTTTTGTTGTGATACTTCTTTCAAGGAATATTTGGTAGGATTGGAGTGAAAAAAGATTAACTAAGAAAGAAGGAAGTATATGGAAGCCATTTATCAACGTGATTCGGATCAAGATGGACTGACTGACGCTCAAGAATTTGCGCTAGGAACCAATCCTCTTAGCGCAGATTCTGATGGTGATGGTCGTTCAGATTTAGTGGAAATAGAAGAAGGAACCAATCCCTTAGAAAAGGATTTACAAGACATAGACCAAACAAGTATCACTGAACCGTCCTCAGTATTTATGGAAATGAAACAAAAGATTTCAGATATGATGGAGAGTCACTACAAGGAATTTATACAGGCTCTGATTAGTATTGAAACAGGGATTGAAAACCAACAAGACCTAGAAGACTTATATACTTACTACATGAGAACGGATGCCGTTTCTCTTTTATCTAGTGATTTAGAAATCAGTCCTCAAGAGGTTGAAATGGAGATAGAGTTGTAGGGGAATCATGTGATTCTCCTATTTTCGTATAGATGAAAGGAGCGAGTATGGAAGTAATACAATTATTGGCTATGTTTCGTGGAACAATTCCAAAAGATAGAGAGAAAATGGACTTATTTCTTCGTTATCAAGCGCAACATTTTGATGAGAAATGGCAGAATTTGGTAGAGAGTTTTTTGACTGAAGAGGGCAAGATAGAGGAGATACCTCATGTCTATTCGTTTCATCAAGATATTATCTCTTTCCTAGAGGCCAGTTCTGAAAATAATGACCAAGATTTAGAAAGTTACACAAGAAATTTTGGACAAGCAGGTCTAAGTAAATTATCTCAATTAAGTAATTTTGAGAAAAACTTGGTGCTAGAAGTCGCAACCTATAATCTTTTCACTCGATTTTACATCCAATCTGAGAAAGAGAAGCTAACACCATTAAGTGAGCTTGTATTTCATCAGAATCAGGATGTCAATTTAGTCAATGTCTATCGGGTTGCGAATAATCTATCTGACCGCATTAGTAGAGATATAGAGGAGTTTCTTCTAATGGTTGATTCCAAAGAACTAAAAAAAGAAGTTCTTGAGATTCATTTTGAAGAAAAAGAAGGAGATGTTCTAGCCTATTTGGGTTCAGAATTGATGGCTACTTTAGATATCGTTACGGATCTTGTCCATCATGAAGAAAACTACACACAACTCCCACTGACACAAAAGCTGAAAATTATTACTTATTTTGATGAAGTAAAGGCTATAAGAGAAAAGTCTAAGCAAGTAGAGGAAGCAGTCTTACCTTTAGATAATATTGACCAGGTAGAAGAAAATGTGGAAGTTCATTCCCTATCTAAAGTAGATAAAATTGTAGAAGAAGCTTTGAGGGAATATCCAATCGGTTCACAAGTAAGTTATAAAGGACAAGTATTTCAGTTGGTTTCGATTGAAAATGCGCAGTTAAATGACTTAGTTCGCCTAGAGCTATTCAATGATTCCAACCAGTTATTTGAAGAGAATCCTATCTTATACTTGAACAGTTTGGAAGAGATTGAACAAGTATTGTCTCATTTAGAACTTGAAAAAGAAGATTCAGAGATTGAGATTGATTCATCAAGTGAAAGTCAGGAAATAGATTTGTTTTCCTACCTGGAAGAAGAAAATGTAAATGAAAAGGATAAGGAAACAAAATCTTTAATTTCAGGTATAGAAGAGACGGATGTCCCTGTTCTAGATTTTGTTTTTCCAGATGATTTAGAGGACTTTTATCCTAAGACAAATCGAGAAAAGATTGAAACGAATATCGCCGCAATTGAACTTGTTAAAAGATTAGAAAAAGAGGGACGACAAGCGAATCCAGAAGAACAAGAACTACTAGCCAAGTATGTCGGCTGGGGTGGTCTTGCCAATGAATTTTTCGATGAACTCAACCCAAAGTATGAAACAGAACGTTTAACTCTTAAGAGCTTAGTAGGTAAATCAGAATACTCCACTATGAAACAAAGTTCTCTCACAGCCTATTATACAGACCCAATGATTATTCGCCAGATTTGGCAAAAGTTACTGGATGATGGTTTTGAGGGAGGAAGGATATTAGATCCTTCTATGGGGACTGGGAACTTCTTTGCGGCTATGCCTAGAAGTATACGAGAGAAATCAGAACTCTATGGAGTTGAATTAGACAGCGTGACAGGCGCAATCGCAAAACAACTCCACCCCAATACCCATATTGAAGTGAGAGGATTTGAAGAAGTTCCCTATCAAAATAATAGTTTTGATTTAGTCTTAACGAATGTTCCGTTTGGAAATTTTCGGATTGCAGATAAAAACTATGATAAACCTTATATGATTCATGATTACTTTGTCAAACACTCACTTGATTTAGTAAGAGATGGAGGACAAGTGTCGATTATCTCATCTATCGGGACAATGGATAAGCGGACAGATAATGTCTTACAAGAAATTAAATCCAACACTCATTTTTTAGGGGGAGTTCGGTTGCCAGATACGGCTTTTAAAAAGATTGCAGGTACTCGAGTGACCACAGACCTCCTCTTCTTTCAAAAGGATCAAGCAAAGAATCTTAATGAAGATGAGCTTGTCTTTAGTGGCTCTATTCCCTTTGAAGAGGATAAGCGTGTCTGGATTAATCCATATTTTGATGGGAAATACAATACACAATTTTTGGGTCAATATGAGGTACGTAATTTTAATGGAGGAACTCTCAATGTTAAGGGGGTATCAGAAACATTAGCTACTGACATAATGGAAGCTTTAGAGAATGTGGAAGCACCTAAACAAATTGACAATTCTTTGAAAGCACCTGTTTTTATCCAAGAAGAAGTGGATAATTCTATCCCAAGTCGTATACGGGAGGACTTAGCGCTCTATTCTTTTGGATATGAGGGAAATCAAATTTATTACCGAGATACGCATGGTATTCGGAAAAGTTCAAAAGTAGACGAAATTAGTTATTATGTAGACGAGAAGGGAGATTTTAAAGCCTGGGACAGTTCTTTGTCTGAACATAAAATAGACCGATTCGTGCAACTTCATTTGACAGATGAGGAAGCACTAGATGTTTACAAGTCAGAAGAAGCGAGTAAAAGAGGGAAATATAAGGGACTGTTCAAAAAAACTGTCTTTTATGAAAGTCCCTTATCGGATAAGGACATTAGTCGTATTAAGGGCATGGTTGATTTGAGAGAGACCTATCAATCCTTAATTGAAATTCAACGTCATCCAGATTATAGTCGGGCTGATTTTCAGGTGTTACTTAGTAAACTCAATCATGACTATGATCGCTTTGTAAGTCAATTTGGATACTTGAATGCCTCAGTCAATCGGAACTTATTTGATAGTGACGATAAGTATTCTTTACTAGCAAGTTTAGAAGATGAATACATTGATTCTAAAAGTCAGAAAGTAAAATATAAAAAATCTTTAGCCTTTGAGAAAGCATTGGTTAGGCCAGAGAGAGTGATTGCAAGAGTTTCAACGGCTCTAGATGCCTTAAACTCTAGTTTATCGGATGGTAGAGGGGTTGATTTAGACTATATGGTATCAATTTATCCTGAACATAGCCAAGCTGCTATTTTAGATGAGTTGGGTGACCAGATTTTAATAGATCCAGAAAGCTATTTAAGAGGGGAAAGAAAATATCTTTCTAAGAACCAGTTTTTATCAGGAGACATTCTCAATAAGATAGAAGTAGTTCAACTATTAGTGGAGGAAAACAACCAAGAATATGATTGGAGCCATGCTTTAGATTTATTAGAATCTGTTCGCCCTCCAAGGATTCATCTGGCAGATATTGAGTTTAAAATAGGGTCACGTTGGATTCCTCAATCCGTTTATGGTAAATTTGCCTTTGAATGTTTTACCAATCGTGAATTTGAATTGTCTTCGCCAGATGTTGAACAAGTCATTGAAGTGAATCCTGTCGATGGGCAGGTTCATTTAAGGACATCATTTGCTTATCGCTATCCAAGTGCCAAAGATAGTAGTCTTGGAGTTAGTGGGTCACGTTATGATACAGGAAGAAAGATTTTTGAGAATTTACTTAATTCGAACCAACCGACGATTACTATGACTATTACGGAAGGAGAAAAGAAAAAGACCATCACAGATTTGGAAAAAACCTCTGTTCTAAGAGCAAAAGAGCAGTATTTACAAGAGCTCTTTCAAGAATTTGTCTCACGGTATCCAGAAGTCCAACAAGTCATTGAGGAAAGCTATAATCGTCTTTATAATCGAACAGTTAGTCGAGAATATGACGGTAGCCATCTAGTCATTGATGGCTTGGCACAAAACATCAGCCTTCGCCCTCATCAAGAGAATGCCATTCAAAGAATCGTAGAAGAAAAAAGAGCTTTATTAGCTCATGAGGTAGGTTCAGGAAAGACCTTGACCATGCTTGGTGCTGGGTTTAAATTAAAGGAGTTGGGGATGGTTCATAAGCCCTTGTATGTAGTGCCTTCTAGTTTGTCTGCTCAATTTGGCCAAGAGATCATGAAATTTTTCCCTACTAAAAAAGTCTTTGTGACTACTAAGAAAGATTTTGTGAAGGCGAGAAGAAAACAATTTGTGTCACGTATTATTACAGGAGATTACGATGCCATTGTCATTGGGGATTCTCAATTTGAAAAAATCCCTGTCAGTAAAGAAAGACAGATGAACTATATTGAGGATAAACTCAATGAACTACGAGAGATTAAAACACATTCTGAAAATAAGTATACCGTTAAAGAAGCAGAGCAATCAATAAGTGGTCTAGAGAAACAATTGGAAGAACTCCAACGCTTTAATCGTGATAGTTTTATTGATTTTGAGAACTTAGGAATTGATTTTCTCTTTGTGGATGAAGCACATCACTTTAAAAATATTCGTCCCATTACTGGACTTGGAAATGTAGCAGGGATTACTAATACAACGTCTAAGAAAAATGTGGATATGGAAATGAAGGTTCGACAGATTCAGGAAGAACATGATTTTAAAAATATTGTCTTTGCGACAGGAACACCTGTTTCCAATTCTATTAGTGAGTTATACACTATGATGAACTACATTCAACCCGATATCTTAAAACGCTATCAAGTTGATTATTTTGACTCTTGGGTAGGTGCTTTTGGAGAAATTCAAAACTCTATGGAATTAGCTCCTACAGGGGATAAGTACCAACCTAAGAAACGATTTAAAAAGTTTGTCAATCTACCTGAGTTGATGAAAATCTATAAAGAAACAGCCGACATTCAAACACAAGATATGTTGGATTTACCTGTTCCAGAAGCTCATATTATCCCTATTGAGAGTGAGTTAACTGAAAACCAGAAACTCTATCTAGAAGAATTAGTTATGAGGTCAGATATGGTCAAATGTGGAACAGTTGATCCGAGTCAGGATAACATGTTAAAGATAACAGGTGAGGCACGGAAACTAGCAATTGATATGCGTTTATTGGACTCTAGTTATAGTCTAGCAGACAATCACAAACTGCTTCAGGTAGTGGATAATGTTGAAAGAATTTATCGTGAGGGAATGGGAAATAAGGCTACTCAGATGATTTTTTCAGATATTGGCACACCTAAGAAAAAGGATAATGGTTTTGATGTCTATTCTGAGATTAAGGCTTTATTAGTTGATAGAGGAATCCCTAGTAAGGAAATTGCCTTTGTACATGATGCCAATAGTGATGAAAAGAAGAATAGTTTGTCTCGAAAAGTCAATGCAGGAGAGGTGCGGATTCTCCTTGCCTCAACTGAAAAAGGGGGAACAGGTTTAAATGTTCAGAGCAAGATGAAAGCAGTTCATCACCTGGATGTACCGTGGAGACCAAGTGACATTCAGCAACGCAATGGACGGATTATCCGACAAGGAAATGAAAACAAGGAAGTGGATATTTACCACTATATTACCAAAGGTTCGTTTGATAATTATCTATGGGCAACTCAGGAGAACAAACTCCGTTATATTAAGCAGATTATGACTTCTAAGGAGCCGATTCGTGCTGCAGAAGACATTGATGAACAGACTATGACAGCTTCTGATTTTAAGGCACTAGCAACAGGTAATCCTTATCTCAAATATAAGATGGAACTAGAGAATGATCTAACTCTATTAGAAAATCAAAGACGCGCCTTTCAACGCAGCAAGGATCACTATCGTCATACAATCTCCTACTGTGAAGAAAATATGCCCATTCTTGAGAAACGATTAAGCAAGTATGAAGGCGACATTCAACAGTCAGAAATGTCGAAAGACCAGGCATTTTCTATGACGGTAGGTAAGCAAGCTTTTGATCAACGATCTGAAGCAGGGGAATCCCTACACCGTTTTATCCGTCATAATCAAGCTGACAGCAAAGAATTCCGTACCCTAGCAAGCTATAGAGGATTTGACATTAAAATGCTTAGTCTTCCAACAAATCAACCTCTTCCTGAAACCTTCTCTGTTAAGATTGTAGGAGAAAATCAATATTCTGTCAGTTTAGATTTGTATTCTCCTTTAGGGACCATTCAAAGGCTTCAGCATACGATTGAACACATTAAAGAGGACCAAGTGAAAACTCAGAACTTATTGGATGAATTAAAGGATAAATGGACTACTGCTAAGGTAGAAATTGAGAAAAATTTTCCAAAGGAAGAGGATTATCAAACAAAAAAGGCCGAATACGATGTACTCGCGCCATTGATTGAAACAGAAACGGATTTAGATATTATAGATCAAGCCTTAAGACAATTCCATGAAAAAGGAAACGAAAAGCAGGAACAACTTTCTTTTGAATTGGATTAAAAAATAGATACAAATAGTGGACAAGAAATGAAAAGCGCGGTAGAATAAAGATAGAAAGAAACGAGGTAACAATTATGATGGAAGATACCTATTATCAATTAGAAGAGGCTTTGGTACAGGGATTTCAAACACCTGAAGAATACCAAGCCTACAAGGAGTTAAAGGAACATTATGAGGAAGTGACAGGCGATTACAGCTTTTCCAAACGAGAACTCACTAGCCAATTGGAAATCACTCTTCAAAATCATCGAGGTGTGGACTTTGAAGAACATGAAAAAGAGGAGTATTTGGACTTAGTTCAAAAATTAGAAGAGTTTGATTCCTCTCTTGCCACCCATTATCGTCAATTGATTGATTAGGAAGGAGAAAGTCATGAATGATTTACTCCTTATCCCAGTAATTTTTTTAGCAGTAGGAGGAATTCTCATTCTTTTATGGAGACTCTTTCTTATTGCCAGTGGACTTTTCCTTATTGGTTTTATCAGTTTTCTTATTTTCGTGGAGGTCTATGGAATTTATTTGTTCTTTACTGAACCGACTTTATACTTTGATGATATCAGGCAACATGGTTTAACTAGTTTTACGGCTGTGTACCTTTTCATCAATCTGATGTTGGTTCTAGGATTCAGTTGGCGTTTCATAAACTCCAAAACTAAGGAAAGTATGTAAACTTGTTAGATGGTTAAAAAACTTTATCTGAATCTAAATTCGGATAGGGTTTTTTATTTGCCTTGATTCTTTCATATACATCATAGCTAAATTGGAGTAATAATTTATGAAAATCATTATCCTCACTATTATTACTTGTATTTATGGCTTGTTTATGGCGTTCAATATGAGAAAGAGCTCTTCTCAAATTTTCTTCTTTTAATTTGTTCATATTTATATTATAAACTGAAGACAGCTAATTTTGATATTTTTCTCTGAACTGTACGATTTTTCGCCTGAAATGTAGGAATTACCTTTCGTTGTGATGTGATAAAACTTACAAGTTCTTTTTGTTATTCTTGACCTAGTTTTTATAGAAAGAAGGTCTAAGATGTTAAATAAAGTCAAAACTAAAGCGTTAATTAGTGTTGGAGCAGTAGCCGCAACTAGCTTTATTCTCATGATGGGATATACTGTTGGTCAACATTCTACTGCTAAAAAAAGTCGCAAAGAAATCGAATTGGCTGCAGCTAAACTTGTAGAGGACAAACAAGCAGAAGATAAAGCAAGTATTTTGTCATCAGATACTGTAAAAGAATTTTTGACACAGTACTATACGAAAGAAAAGCTCGGAGAAAATAATACACGTATTCAACCTTATATGACTGAATCGGCTTATTCCCAAGAATTGTCAAGTCAAAATGATGCCATGAACCAAGTGTATAAGGATTATATTTTAGATTATCATTTCGAAAAAGCTGATATCTTTGTCAATCAGACTACGAATCAAGCTATTGCCATGGTCTCTTATAATGTAACCTATGTATCTGATTTAAAGAATGCCAACCAATCAAAGACGAATCAGACAGAAACAAGAACAGTTAAGTTATCCTATTCTAAACTACCTGGTAAGTTATTGGTCAACCAAGTACAGGTTTGGAAATCTGGGTTAGATGATTTAGATAAGGCAACTCCTAAAACTTTAGAAGAATCCTCATCTGTTCCATCACTGCCAAATACTACGACAAAATGATGATATTGCATGGAAATAGAAGAATGTAAGAAAATTTCAATTCTTGATGTAGCAAGTCGTTTAGGTATCTCCTTTAAACAAGTTTCGAGCAGTGTCTATGAACATCCTGAACACGATTCATTTCGGATTTTTTCAACTACCAATACTTTTAAATGGTTTTCAAGAGATATTCAAGGTGATGTCATTGATTTTGTTCGACTTGTTAAGGGAATTTCCTTTAAAGAAGCTCTAGCCTTTCTTTCTGAAGAACCTTTTCAAAAAGAAACTGTTCAAGAAAAAAGAGAGAGACCATTTTATTATCCTTTAAAGAGAATAGAAGATTCTCACTGTAGTCTGGCCAGATATTACTTAACAGAATGTAGAGGAATTTCAGAAGAAATCGTACAAAAGATGATTCAACAAGGTTTGATAGTACAAGCTAGTTGGAAAACAAATGAAACAGTTGAACCTGTTATTGTTTTTAAAAGCTTTAATCATCGTCACAAGCTGCAGGCAGCAAGTCTCCAAGGGATTTATAAGAATCACTCTCTTCCTAGAGAGAGGTTAAAAACGATTCTAAAAGGAAGCCATGGACATGTTGGAATATCCTTTGATATTGGTAAACCTAATAGACTGGTCTTTTGTGAATCGTTCATCGACTTAATGAGCTATTACGAACTTCATCAACAAAGTCTATCTGATGTTCGTTTGGTATCTATGGAGGGATTAAAAAAGTCTGTTGTTGCTTATCAAACTTTACGACTGATAGCTGAAGAAAATCAGAAGTTGGAATTTTTGGATACAGTAATACCTTCAAAGTTATTGCCTTTAATCAATACAATTCGTGATACCACCAGCTATTTTGATAATCATCCTGATTTATTGACACTTGCGGTAGATTGTGATGATGCAGGTAAAGATTTTTCTGATAAGTTATCTCAATCAGGATTTCCTGTTTTACTGGATTTGCCTGATAATGAATCTGGGAAAGAAAAAGTAGACTGGAATGATGTCCTTCGAGAAAAGAAATCAGATTTACAATTTATGCTTGAGACTGCAAAAGAGCAATTGGGGAATCAACCAGTAGGACAAACTTCTCAATGTTTAGAATTGTGATAACAAAATCAAGATGTTTTAGCTAATATTAGAATGAAGGAGGATCGTATATGACCATAATCGAACGCTTAGAAGAAAAGGTCACTAGGCAAGAAAGCAAGGTAGCAAGAGAGACAGAAAAGCTCGCTTCTTACAAAGAGCAACTGGAGACAGCGATGTTTGTGACGTTCAAAAGGCGTCAAAGCATTAGTCACATGAGTTTTGAAGAAGCTCTTGACCATGCCTTCGGTAGAGAAAGACAATTCGATGATTCTGAATTTAGAAAGGATGAAATGAGTGAATGACAAAAGATTGGAATTTTAATCAACCATTAGAGAGTAAATCAGAAAATCAAGAAGATCCAGATAAAATTGCGGCCTTATTTGGAAATCATCAAGGAGGTAATGATGTAAATTATGAAGCAGCTTTTCAAAAGCGTAAACAAGCACCTGTGACGGAATCAAATTCTAGTTCTAAACCCAAAGTTACAGAGGTTAGAACAGGAAAAGAGACAGATATCACTACAAGTTATCAGCAACATCTTAAAAGACTTATTGCAGATAACAATAGCGATATTCAAAGTAGTCAAAAGAAAATTGAAGAGCTACATACGTTGATCGACACAAAGAATAAAGACAATAAGAAATTGCAGTCAATTTATGATGCGATTTCCGAATTACACTAAGCAGTCCTGATAGGCTGCTTTTTTTGAGAGGTTATAGATGTTTACAAAACTTTTTAAGAAAAACCAAGACAATAGTGATGTATTTAAGAAGCTAATTCATAGACTATCTGATATGTCTGTACAAGATCTTGAAAAAATAGACCGACTGTTAGATATCATTTTCACTCCAGATCAAGGATCAGAACAACTAAAAACAGAAGCAACTTACAGAGAAGAAACTTTGGACGACACATTAAAGGAAGCTAAGAATCAACTTCATAAGGAACAATTGGAGAAGAATTTAGAGAGATTTAGGAAAAATAGTCAATAACGCACCAAAATTGGTGCGTTCTGCTTTTTTATGCTATAATTGAATTATAAAAATAAAGGAGTTTGCCATGATTGGAAAGAACATAAAATCCTTACGTAAAACACACGACTTAACACAACCCGAATTTGCCCAAATTATAGGAATTTCTCGAAATAGCTTGAGTCGTTATGAAAATGGAACTAGTTCAGTCTCTACGGAGCTAATAGACATCATTTGTCAAAAGTTTAATGTATCTTATGTCGATATTGTAGGAGAAGACAAAATGCTTAATCCTGTTGAAGATTATGAACTGACTTTAAAAATTGAAATAGTGAAAGAAAGAGGTGCTAATCTATTATCTCGACTTTATCGTTATCAAGATAGTCAGGGAATTAGCATTGATGATGAATCTAATCCTTGGATTTTAATGAGTGATGATCTATCTGACTTGATTCATACGAATATCTATTTAGTTGAAACTTTTGATGAAATAGAGAGATATAGCGGCTATTTGGATGGAATTGAGCGCATGTTAGAGATATCTGAAAAACGGATGGTAGCCTAATGGATATCCAAGATTATACTGATAGTGCATTTAAACATGCTTTAGAGCGAAACCTTCGCTCACTGACAAGAGGAAAAAAGTCCAGTAAACAACCTATAGCGATTTTGCTTGGAGGGCAAAGTGGTGCTGGTAAGACTACAATTCATCGAATTAAACAGAAAGAATTTCAAGGAAATATTGTTATCATAGATGGCGATAGTTTTCGTTCTCAGCACCCACACTATTTAGAACTGCAGCAAGAATATGGCAAAGATAGCGTTGAATACACCAAAGATTTTGCGGGAAAAATGGTAGAGTCTCTAGTAACCGAATTGAGTCATTTGGGATACAATCTTTTGATAGAGGGAACTTTACGAACAATTGATGTTCCAAAGGAAACAGCACAACACTTGAAAAGTAAGGGATATGAAGTACAATTAGCCATAATCGCAACAAAGCCCGAATTGTCCTATCTGAGCACCCTTATCCGATACGAAGAATTGTACGCTATCAATCCAAATCAAGCACGCGCAACTCCAAAAGAACATCATGATTTCATTGTAAATCATCTAGTTGATAATACACGACAATTGGAAGAAATAGCTATCTTTGAAAGAATTCAAATTTATCAACGAGATAGAAGTTGTGTATATGATTCAAAAGAAAATACAGCTCCAGCAGCAGATATTCTTCAAGAGTTACTGTTTGGGGAGTGGAGTCAGGTAGAGAAAGAGATGTTGAAGGTGGGGGAAAAGAGACTTAATGAATTACTTGAAAAATAAACAATTTATATTTTTAGGAGAGTAGAAGTGAGAGGGTTTAATAACAAGATAAAGTCTGTTTATCAAGAACTAACAAATTCCAAAGAGAAATTCGGTAGCTTTCACAAGACTTTAATTCATTTGCATACACCTGTTTCTTATGATTACAAGCTATTTTCTAATTGGACTGCAACGAAATATAGAAAAATTACTGAAGATGAACTATATGATATATTTTTTGAAAATAAGAAAATAAAAGTTGATAAGACAATTTTTTTTAGTAATTTTGATAAGGTTGTTTTTTCTAGTTCAAAAGAATATATTAGTTTTCTTATGTTAGCAGAGACAATCATAAAAAATGGAATAGAAATAGTTGTAGTAACTGATCATAATACTACCAAAGGTATTAAAAAGTTGCAAAAGGCAGTCTCAATCATAATGCAAACTTATCCGAATTATGATATACATCCTCATATTTTACATGGAGTAGAAATTAGTGCAGCGGATAAATTGCATATTGTATGTATATATGATTATGAACAAGAGTCATGGGTTAATCAATGGTTAAGTGAAAATATTATAAGTGAGAAAGATGGAAGTTATCAACATTCACTGACTATCATGAAAGATTTCAATAATCAAAAAATAGTTAATTATATTGCTCATTTCAATAGTTATAACATTTTGAAAAAAGGTTCTCACTTATCAGGTGCATATAAACGAAAGATTTTTTCTAAAGAAAACACACGATTTATTGGTGTTAAAAATATAAATTCTGTTGAAGGTTCTAGAAAAAAACTATTAACAGATTTTAATTGTGAGCCCAATTTTTTATTAGATAATGATTCTCACGAAATTGATTCACTCGGGAAGAACAATCTGTGGTTGAAAGGTGGAAAAATTTCTTTCAATATGTTTCAAGAAGCATTGTTTGATTATAATGTATCAGTTAGTTTATGTGAGCCAAGCTTTAAACAAAAGTCTTATATAAAAGGATTATATATAGAAAATCGTGGGGAAAATAGAAGTTTTCTTGCAGGTGATAAATTAAAAAAAGATAAAGACTTCTTTTTAACATTTTCACCATCTATGAATTGTTTAATTGGAGGGAGAGGTACAGGGAAAAGCACATTAATTGATATGTTACAATTTGTACTTTCTCAAGATTGTGATAAGCAAAGCAAATTGGAATTTCTATGTAACCATGCAAATGCTTTTGTACTCTATGTTTTAGAAGAAACTGAATATATTATTGAAGTTAGTTTGCCAGATGTCAAACAAGAAAATAAGGATAATATTTTACAATATTATGGGCAAAATCGAGAGAATAGGTTTGGCTATTCTTACATATTTAATTCTGACTCTATTAAAGAATGGACACGGTCTCTGTACACAAAAGTTTATAAAGTTGAAGGTAACCATTTTAAATTAGTTGATAAAACTAGAATTTTAGAGAAAATGTTTGATAGGAGATATTCTGTTAATGAGTTAGTTAAAACAGCTGACGGTGAAAAAATTACAGAATTTATTTCTAATTTAATGATTAAAAATAAAAAATTACCGAGACCAGACTATGGGCTAAGAACTCAGACACTCGAATCGTTTGAAGTAAAATTAAAGGAACTTGATGAATATTTAAAACAGCGGAAGCAATTAATACTCGAAATTATTGAGGATTTTAATAAAACTCAGATTGGTAAGTTAAGAATTTGTTATGAACAAATTGATAGATGGGAAGAACCGCATTTGGAAAGTTATCTTTTCAAGAATAACAGTTCTTCGTTTGAAAATTATAGAATCAGTATGCAAGATGTAGCAGACGTTTTATATCTTATCTATCGGGAATTAGGAATGAAAGAATTTGTTAAAGTCATTGTAAGACAAAATATTCCTAATAAGTATTTTATGCTTTTAAAAAGTATCTCTGAAGATAATTTTGCAAAACAAGAAAATAATTGGAGAGATAAATCTGAAATTAATGAATACAACATTATGCATTTAAAAACGAGTATCTACTCTTTAATTGAAAATAGTAGTTTATTAAATGAGTTTAAAAGAGTTTTAAAAGCGCATGTAGCAAATGAAAGGTTATTTTTGGAGTTTAATATTAACTCCAAAGAAACCTCACACCAACTTGATATCCTCTATAAAGAAGTTGGTGTATTAAGTTTGGGACAAAAAGTTGTAGCCATGCTTGATTTTTTATTAGCGTATAGTGATTATTCTAAAGACTTCAGACCATTGATTATTGATCAGCCTGAAGATAATCTAGATAATCGTTATATTTACAGGCATTTAGTTCAGCAGTTTAGAGATGTGAAAGCTCAACGACAAATTATTTTAGCAACACATAATGCTACAATTGTAACAAATTCTATGACAGATCAAGTTGTTATTATGGAGTCAGATGGAGTTAACGGATGGATTGAATCACAGGGATATGTTAGTGAAAAATATATAAAAAATCATATCATCAATCAATTAGAGGGAGGGAAAGATTCCTTCAAGCATAAAATGTCTATATATGAGACGGCTTTATCAGAGTAGAGCCAGAAAAAGTAGGTTAGAAATTTAGCCTACTTTTTCTTTGTTCGACAGGCATAGTGTACATCTGAGGTCCAAGTCTTCTTTTGATATCTGCTGCAGATGAAACCAATAGCGACTCCTAAGCCTGAATATCTTGAGGTAGGGGGGAGAGGAAGGAATTAGCGAAATCAAGGCTCTACAAACAGAATCGTGACTTGAAGCCATATAGCGGATGAGGAATTCTAAAATCCAAATAGGTGTCGTAACCTATATACGTAAATTACGAGAGTAAACTAGGAAAGATGTACGGCTTATTCCGTGAGCGTTTAGGACGTAGTACAACGAATCATGGGAGTCAGCTGAACCCATAGTATTGAAGAAATTTCTGTAATGGAAATGGAGCGAAGGGTGAACAACTAAATGGATATCTCTCTAATTAAATTTGTCAATCCTAATTCCTGGCCTGAAAAGACAGTGAACTGAAAACGTAAATGATGGAAGCTGATCACAAATATAGGACGGCACTGATAGAACGAATTGTAAAATGAAAAGATGAGTGAGTATAATGCTCTCGTTAAAACTTAGTTGGCCCGCTGTGTGCCGAACGGTACGCACAGTGGTGTTAGATGGGCTAGAGATTAGTCCCTAATCGATCTGTGATAACTTCTTCAAATAATCCTTGTTATCCTAATATCATCCTAAGAAAATCGATACTCAAATTTAAACTGGGGGTTTGGGGGCGAAGCCACCAAGTTATCTTATCGTTGGCTATCAAAACTAGAAGGTTTTGGTCGGCTGGCGATATGATTTTTGGGATATTGTGGACACAATATCTGAGCTCGCAAAGCCTTACAAGATGCTATATTTTGTTTTTATAAGTTTCCCGTGGTTGACACGGGGTCGGGAATTATCCGACAATAGATGAAAGTGAGGAAGTAGTGTGCCAGAACAATACAGAGACATTCGCAAAGAGGTTAATTTGACTGCAAATGAATTAGAAATGATTGACATAATGATGAAAAATAAAGGATTTGAACACTTTTCTTCATTTGCCAGAAACAAGTTACTGGAGAACGAGTTAGAAATGACTGCTGAAAAGTGGTTCACCTTCTGGCATTCTCAAAAGCTGGAACAAATCAGTCGTGATGTTTATGAGATTTTAATCTTATCAAGGGCAGAACATCAAGTCACCCAAGAACATGTATCCATTCTCTTAACCTGTGTTCAGGAATTGATTCAAGAAATAGGGAACTCCATTCCTCTTAGTCAAGACTTCCGTAAAAAATACATGAGGTAGGCACATGGAAAATCGTTACCGAACTAAGCTAAAGAAAGTTTTCCTATCTGATAGCGAATTGAGTCAGTTGAAACATTGCATCGATCAAAGCGGTTGTAAATCTTTTTCAGAATATGCTCGACGAACCCTACTTGACCCTGGTATGAATTTCATCACCATTGATACAACTGGTTATCAAGATTTGATATTTGAGTTGAAGAGGATTGGTAATAACATCAACCAGATTGCCCGAAGTGTTAATCAATCTCAGTTGATTTCAAGTGAAGAATTGCAAGACTTGAAAAAGGGAATCGCTGACTTGATAAGTGAGGTAGAGAAAGAGTTTAGTGTTCAAGCAAAAAAGTTGAGGGAGTTTTATGGTCATCACTAAGCATTTTGCCATTCACGGAAAGAGTTATCGCAGAAAAATTATCAAGTATATTCTTAATCCTGATAAGACTAAGAATCTTGCATTGGTATCGGACTATGGCATGAGAAATTTTCTGGATTTTCCTAGCTATGATGAGATGGTGCAGATGTATCATGAAAATTTTATCAGCAATGATACGCTTTATAATTTTCGGCATGCTAGGTTAGAGGAAAAGCAACGAAAAATTCATGCCCATCATATCATTCAGTCTTTTTCTCCAGAGGATCATCTCACTCCTGAACAAATCAATCAGATTGGCTATGAGACAATGAAGGAGTTAACCGGTGGAAAATTTCGTTTTATCGTTGCGACTCACGCTGATAAAAATCACCTCCATAATCACATCATTATCAACTCGGTTGATAGTAATTCGGACAAAAAACTCAAGTGGGATTATAATGTGGAACGAAATCTTCGAATGATTTCAGATAGATTTTCTAAAATTGCAGGGGCGAAAATTATAGAGAATCGCTATTCCCACCAGCAGTTTGAAGTTTATCGTAAGACCAATTACAAGTACGAACTCAAGCAGCGACTCTATTTTTTGATTGAAAATTCTACCGATTTTGAGGATTTAAAAAAGAACGCTCCATTACTACATATGGAGATGGATTTCAGTCACAAGCATACCACCTTTTTTATGACGGACTCAACTATGAGACAAGTGGTGCGTGGTAATAAACTCAATCGCAAGCAACCTTACACAGAAGAGTTTTTCAAGAATTACTTTGCCAAAAGAAAAATAGAAGAGCTTATGGAATTTCTTCTACCCAATGTTGATAACTTAGAAACTCTGATAAAAAAAGCAAAACTATTTGGATTAAATATCAGTCCTAAGCAAAAGCATGTTTCTTTTCAATTTTCAGGAGTAGAGGTGAAAGAGACCGAAATAAATAAGAAAAATCTTTACGATGTAGAATTTTTCAAAGATTATTTTGAAAAGAGAAAAAAATTGAAAGCTCCAGAACTTAAGGATTTAGTTCAAGTTTATCAAGAAGAGAAAATCTCCAAAGAAAAAGAACTCCCAAGCGAGGAGAAATTTTGGGAGTCCTATCAAGGGTTCAGGAAAAACAGGGACGCTGTTCATGAATTTGAGGTAGAGTTGTCATTTAATCAAATCGAAAAAGTAGTGGATGATGGAATTTACATCAAGATCAAGTTTGGTATTCGTCAGGAGGGGCTTGTCTTTGTACCTAACATGGAGCTAGATATGGAAGAGGATAAGGTAAAGGTTTTTATTAGAGAAACTAGCGCCTACTATGTCTATCACAAAGATGACGCCGAGAAAAACCGCTATATGAAAGGTAGAACGTTGATTCGCCAATTCAGCTCTGAAAATCAAACAATTCCATTCCACAGAAAAACGACTGTGGAGATGATTGAAGAAAAGATTGAAGAAGTGGATGCTTTGATTAAGTTGAATGTGGAAAATCAATCTTATATCACGATTAAAGACGAGCTAGTGCGTGAACTAGCAGCGTCTGAGTTGAGAATCAATGCTTTGCAAGAACGAGTGATAACCTTAAATCAAGTAGCAGAATATTTACTGTCTTCAGTTAAAAACAAGCAAGAAATGAAGTTGAATCTTTCAAAATTGAATATAACTGAGGCAATTAGTATTAATGTTGTGGAAGAGAATCTGAAGGAGTTGGGAAATCAATTGGCATTAGAAAAAGATAGATATGAGAACATCGTATTTAAAATGAAGAAGTTTATCAATCGTGTGAGTAAGAAAATTTCAAAAGAAGAAGAGATGGGTTTTCAAAAATAACCTATCTAGTCATTATTTATATATAATTTGTATCTTTTGGCTTATAAATTTGTATTTAAAATTTAATCATGTTACAATTGAAATTGAAATCGAATAGAAAAGGAAAATGCAAACGTGGGCACACTATTAGCAACCAGATTAAAAAATAGACGAAAAGAATTAAAAATGTCTCAGCGAGAATTGGCCGAGGGGATATGTAAACAGGGACAGATTAGTCGATTAGAGAATGGAGAATTTACTCCAGGAGCAGACTTTTTATATGCTCTGTCTAAGAAGTTAAAAGTTAGTATAGATTATTTTTTTAATGAGCAAATTGTAGAAGAGATTGATGAGCTATCAGAGTTTAAGAAGTTAGCCCAGACATTTATCACAAATCGAAATTATGAGTCTTTGAAGTATATATATGAATTAGAGAGTGTAAAGGTACATCGCTTGTCTCTAGTAAATAAATTTTATATGGAGTGGATAAAATCTCTTATAGATTTTTATTTCTATGGGCAAAAAGAGGAAGCTGTGGCAAGATTGGAGAAGGTACTGTCTCAGTTAAATGTAACTGACCTGTTCTACCTTCAAGTTTCAAATACTCTATTTAATTTTTATTATGATATTGAAGATTTAGAGAGCTTTAATGAAATTCGAGAAAAGTTGGAGTGTCAAGTAAATCAACTCAAGTTAAACACAATCGAAGAATTAAACCTTTCTATTAAATTTAATTATAATGTTTGTCGCTATCTATGGTTGCAGAATAATACTGAAGAGGCTATTACTAAAATCACAGATACGATAAAGCAATGTAAGACGTATAGAACAACATATCTTTTGGCTGATTTGTATGTATTGATGGGAAATGTCAGTAAGAATTTTTCTTCTAAAGTTGCAGTAAAAGAGTACTTTGAAACGGCTTATTTCCTATATAAGCTTGAGGGCAATATGTCAATGGCTCTTAAAATCGAGCATTATATTGCAGATATAACAGAATAGCAAAGACGATGTTCAATTAAGCATCGTTTTTTTTTAATCCAAAATAATACAAATATGTATTTAATAAAAAAAAATAAAAAAACCTTATAAAAATGTTGACATAATAACATCGAAGTGATAAACTAAAGGCAAAAAAGAGGAGAGAAATATGAAAAATTTGTTTAAAAAAATTGTTACTTTAGTAGTTATAGTTTTAATTCTGTTAGGGATTGTATCGAAACCCCAATCTCATATAAAGGCAACAGAAATTGATCCTGGTCCTGCAAACGGTGTTTCTAGATAAAAATTTAGATATTAGAAAAAAATTAATATATTAAAAAAGAGGATTAAAATTGTTGGTGTTTGAATTCTATATCCTGGCAGATGTATTGAAGGGAGTAAAATATAGTTTAAAAAGTTGTTTAAATCATCATTATATTTGTAAGGAGAGTCTTACCTGTACAGGTAAGTATTTAGTTATAACTAAATACTTACTAATCATATATGCAATTGTTTAATTATTAAAGGATTTTTACTATGCAAGAGGTCATTATTACAAATAAAAAATTAGATTATTTATTAAAATAAGTGAATGTAAGAATCTAATTTTATACTCTAAAACTGGAAATATAAATTACTTTAAGTTAGATGATAGAATCAGGCGAGATTTATCTAATTTAGATTTAGAGATTTTATATGCAGATACTAGAGATTATGATATTGCATATGCATTATCACAATGTATAGGTGCAAAATTTTTAAAAATTAAAACAGAAGCCTTGTTAAATAGGAATAAACAGTACATATTTATCAGTGAGTATGCAATGTCAAAAGAATTAGATAGTCTGATTATGAGATTATCAATATATAATATTACATACTTAGTTTCTCATGATTTAGAGGCACTATCTGTTTTAATTACGAAATTTTTGTATCCATATAAAATTGAGGGTAATGCGAATATAATATTAAATATGCTTGATTCTTCAATTAAAGAAATCTCTAGAGAAAATTTTTAGATTGTAAATCGTAAAGGGAATGTATATGAAAAATTATGTAATTTAAAAGAAATTAACTATTTATCCGCAATCGTTCATGGTAATGGTAATTTATTATATTTAGGTCAAGAAAAATTAGTGTCAGAAGCAATAGCAATTAATAGTAATGATACGATATTAGTTGATTTTTTAGACTCTAAAAAAAATAAAGTGATTTTCTTAGCTTCTTGTTTTGGAACTGTACTATCAGGAAAATCATATGTAGATGATTTAATCAAATCAAATGTTGATACTATTATTACATATAGAGGACTAAAAGAAAATGGATTCGCAGAGTGTTCGTGGTTTATTTTATTGAACTATTTTGGTTTTCAATATGATGAAATAGTTAGAATAATCAATAAAAAATCAGAAAAAAGAACAGTAGATGCTCCTAGGTATAGTTTGATTGGCTCTAGCGAGAATGCGTTAACGTTTTCTCCATATTGTGAGTATAGATTTGAAGATAATCATATATTGTGTCATACAGAAAATGAAAATCAATTTTACTTTGGTAAATGTAAACTGCCTTTAAATAAAAACGGAAAGGAAGTCTAAGAATGAAGAAATTTAGAAACTTTTCACGATTTTGATTTTGTTGATGGATATTATCATTATTGTTGGTGGCTAAGATACTTAGGAATAATATATAACAGTGTGTAACAAATATTTTTAATTAGTAGTATCTTATTTAAAAAAGTGGGGAGGAATATTATGTATTCTGCATTACTTGGTAATCCAGTGGAACATTCTATATCGGATGAATTATTTGAATATCTAAATAATATTATAGGAGGTTTAGACGACTATAAACATAAGAAAATTTTAGTGAACTCAGTGTGTTTAGAAGAAAAAATTAAAAATCTAATAAATGATCCACAATGCATTGGATTAAACATAACTTTACCCTATAAAAGAGAAACAATGAAATATATTGATACTTTAGATAAAGTAGCTGAGGTAACCGGTTCTGTTAACAATATTTACAAAACTGGAGATATTATTATAGGAACTAATACTGATTGGAAAGGTATTTATGATACATTAGATTTTTTCAATGTTAACCATTTAAAAAAATGTTGTATTTGGGGTACTGGAGGTACTTCAAGGGCGGCTATTTTTGCTTTACGAAAACTACAAATCTCACCAGTCATTGTATATAGAGAGCCAATTAGTGAAAATACATGGAGTTTAATGGAAAGTTTTTCTGATCTAAAGTTTATTACATATCAGGAATTGGTCAATCAACAACTTTTAAATGATATAGAGATCATAATAAATACTACACCAGTTGGAATGGTAAATTATGAAGATGATTTACCTATAAATCTTAAGCAGTTAGATAGTATTAATTATGAAGATAAATACTTTATGGATGTAGTTTTCAATCCTTTACACACTAAGCTTCATAAATATTTTAGTAGTAAAGGAGTAAAAATAATAGACGGTTTATGGGTTTTACTTTTTCAAGGGATCGAGGCATTTTCATTGTGGTGCGATAAAATCAATGATAGTAAGTATTTTTTACTAAAAGATGATATAGTACGGATACATAAATTTTTGGAAAGGAAGATACAAGAAACAGATGGTTTTTCATATAACAGTAAATCTCGATGAAATATCAGATAGCTTAGATACTTCGTTGAAATTTTTAAATAATCTATCAATTAAAAGTTGTGAATTAAGAATGATAAATAATAAAAATATTATAAAACTTAGTGACGAAGAGTTAATCAATTTAAAAGAAAAATTGCAAAAGTATAATATAACCCCGGTTTCCATTGCGAGTCCACTTTTTAAATGGAATGTAAAAGGAGAGAATTTAGAAAGTAATCTTGATTTATATGGTATGTCGACTAGTGTTACATTAAATGAACAATGGCTCTATATAAGAAAAATTATTTTTATAGCTAGATTCCTAAATATTAAATATATAAGAATATTTGGTGGAATTGGGTGTTCAGTAGATGATTTCTTGTGCAATGAACTATTTTTGAGTATGTTAAATGAGACTGATATTATTTTTTTAATTGAGAATGAGTTAGGGACTGCTGTGAGCACTGCAGACGACTTGATAAAAATAGGGCATTTTATAGATGAAAAATCGATAAAAAATTTAAAAATTTGGTTTGATATAGCTAATTATTATAGAATTGATCCCAAAGTAGGCCAGCTTATTCAAAAATTGAAAAATTATATCTATTATATTCATTGTAAGAATTATATTATTAATGATTCAGGAATATATTATGTAGAATTAGGAAAAGGAATTATCAACTTCAAAACTCTCATTCATGAAATCCGTGAACATTTTATAAATTTAATTTTTAGTTTAGAAGTACATGAAAAAGAACTGGATAAAAAGGCAGAAGTAGTGAGAAAATCCTATTTAACCCTAAGTGAGTATATTGATGGAGATTAAAATGAATTTAAGTATAGTTGGTTTAAAGAATATTCCTTATTTGAAAGAAGGTGAAAATTTAGAAAAGTTTATTGCAGAGAGTATTAAAGATTCAGATTTTTCTATTGAGGACAATAACGTACTTTGCATAGCTTCTAAAATTGTGTCTATTTCAGAAAATCAAGTTTTGTCTTTGAAACAGGTTCAAGTGAGTGATGAAGCTAAAGAAATTCAGAAGAGCATCCCTCGTAAAGATCCTAGAATAATTGAAATTATGCTCAACTTAGTTGATAGAGACCTGTCACGTTTAGATATAAAAAAAAATTACATTGGATGTAGATTGGAAAATGGTTTAAAGTTGACAAGTGGTGGAATCGATAAAAAATCAGTTGATGAAGTATTTCTCTTGCCTAAAAATCCAGATGCTTCTGCAAAAAGAATCTCAGAATATCTTAAACTGTCACTTGGTAAGAACGTGGCAGTTGTTATAACTGATAGTGATGGTAGGGAGGATAAAAGAGGAGCTACTCAAGTAGCAATTGGCATTTATGGTATTCCTCCATTGAGGAAAACAGCAGTAATAGATTCTAATGGAGAGACAATAAAATTCCAAGAAGAAACTTTATGTGACATGATTGCAGCTAGTGCTGGTTTAGTAATGGGGCAACGTGGAACAGGAATTCCTGCTGTTATTATCAAAGGCATAGAATATGAGTGGTCTGAAACGACAAATATTAAGGATGCAATTAATGAGAGTTCCAATTGAGAGTAAAAATATTTTAATGGTTGGATTTGGTAAAATTGGGAAAATAAAAGCTTATAAATGGATGGGCAGAGGCTACAATGTATATGTAAAAGATATAAAATTTTGTAATTTAATATTACTTAACAAAGGAATCAGTGTAGATGATGATTTATCGAGACAATATTTTAACATTGAAATTTGTACTCCGACTAACCAACATGTAGTAGTATTGAAGAATATTCTAAAAAAATATTTATTTTCATATGTTAGTATAGAGAAACCACTTTGTAATACATTTAAAGATCTAGAGGAAATTACTTCAATCATAAAAAAGCAACCAGATTTAGAAAAAAATATTTTTGTGAGTGAACAATATTTTTATTCTACAATTTTAGATATTTTCTCAAATCATGGATGTTTTTCTTTGAGTGGAACAGAAAAAATACAGATTGAATTTTCTAAAAATAGAATCTCGGATAATGAAAATGGAAGATTTTTAGATGAGGAGATATTAGGTTACGGAATCGAACTTCCGCATATATTAGCGATTTTAAGATATTTAGGAATATCATCAGATGAATTTGTTAATGGTGTTTTTGTAAATAATCTTTATATAAAAGATTTAAGAAACCATGATTATTCGATAGAAATTTTATCTAGAATTAGAAATATATCGATAGAAATTAACAGTAATTTAGGGAGTTTTTCGATAAAAGATGGAAAGCAGATGAATCGGAAAAATGGAACAGTAAGAACTGCTAGAATTGATGACTCAATTCTGATTTTTGATCCACATCCTAAGATTGAAAGATATAGAAGTGAGTTAATTAATGGTGATAATAAAATTCAAATTTCTGATGATATGATAGATAAACAATTAACATTATTAGAAGAGAATAGGATACCAAGAGGGTGTGATATTATTAGTGCTATTGAAATAACAAAAGTGTTACTTAAATTATATTTAGAATGCAATAAAATTTATGTATAGAGGTATAAATTATGGAATTAAAAATTACTAATGATTTTTATAGTCCAAGTCAATTAGCATATGAGGTTGTAGAACGTAAAGGATTAGGTCATCCTGATACCTTAGCTGATGGGATAGCAGAGCAAATTGAAATTGATTATTCTCAGTACTGTTTGAATAGATTTGGCATTATTCCACATCATAATTTTGATAAAATCATTATAAGAGGTGGACATTCCATTCAGAATTTTGGTGGTAGTGACTTTATTGAACCAATTAAAATTATTTTTTTAGGTAGGGCGAGCAAAAAATGTTTTGATATTCCAATTCCACTTTTTAAAATTCAAAAAAAAGCTGCAACTAAATATTTAAATAGAATTCTCCCCAACTTAGATGTTGAAAATTACGTAGAATTCGAAACATTGACTTCAGATTTTACTACAAAATCTAATTGGTTCTCCCCTACTACAATAGAAGACTTACCAGAGTATAAAGATGTACCAAAGGCAAATGATACAGCTACAATGATAAGTTATTGGCCCTTAACAATTTCGGAAGAATTAGCCTTAATGATTGAAGGGTATTTTTATAAACTAGATATCAATAAATTGCCAACGCCACGATTTATTCAAATGGGTGGAGATATTAAAGTGATGGTTGTAAGGAACGATTTACATTATTCTATTAGAATAAATTTTCCCTTAATAAGTAAATTTTTTAACAACGAGATTGAAAGTAGGCTATATGTTGATAAACATGTAGAAAAAATTAAGGAGTATGTTGAACAAAAGTATAAAAAGCTAAACTATTCTATTGATTATAATTACTATTTAACTTCTACAGGTTCTTGTATTGATTTTGGAGAAGAAGGTGCCGTTGGTCGAGGGAATAAAACTCATGGTATCATATCAAGCTTTAGACCAAATACTATGGAAGCACCAGCAGGTAAAAATTGTACTTATTTTGTAGGGAAAGTTTGGGGATTTTTATCTGATATTATTGCTAAAGATATTTATGAAACGTTTAAGACTCCATGCCAAGTAATTATGCAGTCAAATATTGGTTCAGAACTGTATAAACCAACCCATTTATATATTCAAACAGAAGAAAGTATTGATCAAACAAGGGTATTGGAAATTATTAATAGGCATTTATGTAAAGGTTCAAAAAATACGAATCTAATTTTATCAACTCAACATTTTATTCCTAAAACCAATGTTTATAATGGATAAGACAATTTTATATTTTGGGTTTGTCGGAATTTCTTTTGATGTACCTCACTTTATATTTCAAAATATAAAAGAGCAGGATAATAAAATAAGATGTTCTAGCGAAACAATAAAGATTTTAGGTAGTGTAAAATTTATTGAGAGTAATCAACAATATATAAAATATAATGGCAATGGAAGTATTTTAGTTTATGGTAGATTAGATTATTTTAAAGAAGGTATTTCACTATATTACATTGGAGAGTATTTAGCTGAGTGTCTTTTGATTGAGCAGGATAATACATTATTAATTCATGCAGCGTCAGTTTATAATCCTATAACGGATCATTCAATTTTACTCTTAGGGGATAAAGGTGCTGGAAAAACTACTGTCGCACTCAGACTTTGTATAGAACATGGATACCACCTTATAGGTAATGATCAAGTAATATTTGGCTTAGATTCTGGAATATTAGTAACTTGTGCAGGAACCTCATTCTTTAAAATTAGAAGAACAGCTGTTTTGTCAGATAAATTACTATTTAGACTGTTTAGTAAATATTTTAATCATCCATCACACTTCAATCAGGCAAGCTGGGATGATAAAATTTCAATTGACCCAGGAGAGTTAGGGATACGTACTTGTAATTTTTCTGTTGAAATTTCAGAAATTTATTACATAAAAGCAGACAAACAAGAAAAACAAATATGTCAATCAATTTGGAATGATAGTTTAGCCAGCTTATTTCTAAATGAAATATTGGGAAGACATATATCTGGACAAGTTGCATGTTTTCAATCAGATAAAGGAAAGTATTTTTCTGCTATGCCTTTAATAAATTATGAAAAAAATAATAGAGTACGTGAACAAATAGTAAAGAAAATTTTCACTAATAATAAATTATATAAAATTATTGCAGATTCTCCTGATAAATTAGCAAAAAAGATTTTAGAAAATGCTAGTGAAAACTCATATTACGAATGAATTGGGAATTGATGTGAATATATTGAAAAAGGAGTGGTAAATATGTTTGTGATAGGCATTCCAACCTTAAATGAGGCAGATAATATCAGTAGATTGGTTAAACAAATCGATGAGTATGCTGTAAATTTAGGGAAGGAAATTATTATTATTAATTCAGATAGTAATAGTACAGATGGAACACCTCAGATTTTTTTAGAAACAAAAACTTATAATACCAAAATTTCGATAGTATCAAAGCTAAAGGGAAAAGGTTATAACGTGAGAAATATTTTTGAATATACGATAAATAATTTTTCAAGTTTTTCAGGTTTGATTTTGATTGACGGGGACGTTGTCTCATTGGAAAAAATATGGCTAGAAAAAATGTTTATGTCAATTGAATCTGGTTATGATCTTATAATCCCAAATTATGCTAGAAAATTTTTTGAAGGAAATGCGACGAATCATTTTATTTATCCTATGTTAGTGAAAATTTTTAAAAGTGACGTACCTTATCAATGTATTTCTGGCGATTTTGGTTTTTCAAAGGAACTGGTAAAAGAGTTAACTTTGAAGTGTAATTGGCACAAGTATTCAAAAGGTTACGGAATAGATATCTTTTTAACCTTAACTGCGATGTTAAAGTCATACAAAATTAAGGAAATTGATTTACAATCAAAGATTCATAAAAAAAGCTTTGGGAAAATTGAAAAAATTTTTTTAGAAGTTTCTCAAAGTTTTTTCGAGACTATCAAAGATGATTTTTCAAATAAAGACAGATGGATTTTAAATATAGATTTTGAGAATCATTTAAGACGGTTTATTCATTCAAATGATATCCCTTCCAACGATGATATTGAGAACTTAAAGAAAAAGGCGTTATTTTTATTACAAGAAGAGAACAAGTATTCATATGGACTGTTAGATGTAGAGTGGGACAGAATATTGTCTAATGCGGTTAAAAATATTTACAATTATAGTAGTGAAGAACATTCAGTACATTTATTACCATTTTATTTGTTGAGGATATACAATTATCTAAAGTATAGTAAACTTAAAGACTCTAATTAAATATAGAGAGAGGATGATTTATTGAATATTTTAACATATTTAGTTAATATAAATAGTGGATTCAATAGGTTGGTTTGCTTGTTTGCATTAATAGTTTATTGTTGTTACTTTGAACTATAACGATACATCTATTATAGATTGTGAATCATTATCTGAGTCAGTTTTCTTACTGAGGTACAAAAATATTCAATTTTTGAACAATTCTTTTAATAATACTCAGTAAGGTTAACGTCAGTATGAATTTTGATATTGATATTAAAAGGTAGGAATAGAAAATATGAATCTATTTTTTTAGAAAGGAGAATAGTATGATTGAGATGTTAATGGATATGTTGGGGACAATTAGAGAAACAGATCCGAGTAGAACTGCTATAAAAGATAATACAAGAGTACTTTCATATTGTGAAGTGGATACAATAACTAATATAGTAGCTAATCAAATAGTTCGCAAAATAGGGGTGAACCAACGTGTTGCTGTTATCTTACCACATGGGATTAATCAAATATTAGCTATGATTGCAATATTAAAATCGAATAACTGTTATGTTCCGATAGATTACTCTTTAAATGGAGATAAAATTAAAAAAATTTATTCATCCACCCAAGCTGTGATGTACATATCTGATAAAAATATTCCGTATGTTTCAAAAACGAATTTTTTGGATGTTTCAGAATTTATTACAAAGAAATCAGATGAGAAATTGCCGATAGAAAATCCTTTTATATACCTTAGAGAACGAGAAGCTTATATTTTGCACACATCTGGATCAACGGGTGAACCAAAAGGTGTAATAGTGTCGATAGCCAATTTAGATTATATCATAAGGAACTTGAATACTATAACACCTGCCGTCGAAGAATCTAGATATTTATTTTCAACACCATATAGTTTTGATGTATCGATCACAGAAATGTTAGGTTGGATAGTGAGCGGCAGTAGCGTATACTGTCTAGATTTGAGTGTTCCCTCGAATTATAAATGTTTAGCAGAAATTATTTTTAAAAATAAAATAACGCATCTAGCCTTTTCTCCTGCAGCATTTTTAGCATTTATAGAGAGATTAGAACAACCGATATTGCAAAAATTAGATTCTACCATTAA
Organism: Streptococcus oralis subsp. dentisani; assembly: GCF_002860905.1. Classification (GTDB taxonomy): domain Bacteria; phylum Bacillota; class Bacilli; order Lactobacillales; family Streptococcaceae; genus Streptococcus; species Streptococcus oralis_BA. Next base: position 110,207 of record NZ_PKIG01000005.1, read on the forward strand.
GTATGTTGTTATTGCTGGTGAAAAATTTAATTTATCAATTTATAGACTTTGGAAAAGAAATAAGCTAAATTTTAAATTGATTAATGCGTATGGGCCTACAGAGACTACAATATATGCGACAGCGCATATTATTACGAAAGACGAGACGGAAGATATACCCATAGGTGTTCCATTAGAGGGTGTAAAATATATCATTAAAAGCAACGGAACCCACAATTATGGTGAACTTTATATTGGCGGGAAGGGAGTATCAAAAGGGTATACTAACACAAGTCTAAATAATGAAAGATTTCCAGTAATTGATGGGGATAGATATTATTCTACTGGTGATATTGTTTACTATAAAAATGGAAGTCTTTACTATGTTGGAAGAAAAGATAATCAAATTCAGAGAAATGGAATTCGTATAGAGTTAGGGGAAATTGAAAAAGGTATTGAGAGCAATAGTAAAGTAATTCAAGTTTTAGTATTACAGATTGAAAAGCAAATAGTCGCTTTTTATACAGGATATATCAGTCCTCAAAATCTTAAAAGGTTCTGTTTAAAAAATATTTCAAAATATATGATACCCAATTCCTTTATTAAGGTTGAACAGTTTCCTATGACTGTTAATAGAAAAATAGATAAAACTTTTTTAAAAGAAATATTTAAAGAGAGAAATCAAAATAATTTGGTAAGTGCAGCTGATTATAATAATCTAAGTGATGATGAAGTACAGATTTTAAAACTAGTATCTAAGAAATTAAATATTTCTATTACTAAGTTGGATATTTCAAAAGATTTTTTTGAAAATGGAGGAGATTCACTTTCTTTATTTACATTTATATTAGATCTTGAAGATTACTATGGAGTTTCAATACCCATGGATGATATTTATGGGAAAAAACTCTATGATTTGATTCGAGAACTTAAGGGCAATATAAAAAGAAAATTACATGTAGAAAAAACTGATAACTTGCTGGACATGAGAAATGAAGATTTTTATTCAAAGACTGAAATAAAATTTTTATATGACAGTTATTTAAGAAATAACAATAAAGTGATTTCCAAATTTCAGGCTATACATTGCCAAAGAATTTACTATTATGATAACTATAGAAATATTTTAACTTCAACCTTTGAATATAAAAATTGTAGTATTGAAAAAATTAAATCAGTTGTCCAACAAGTGATTGCTTCAAATAGTTTATTGCACTCAAAAATCTCTGTAGATGAAAAACGAATGGACTTTGAAATTGTAAAACCTAATTTGGATATACCAGTATTAAAAGTATCAAACCAGTCTGAACTAACTTATTTGGAAGATTTACTTGAAGATGTTGGGGAAGATATGATTCCTACATCACGTAATCAAGGCGGACAATTAGCGATGCCAATTATTATTAGCAACGGATTGAATGGGAAAATTATTATTCAAATGGACCATTCTATATCCGATTTATCCAGTATCAGTATTATAAAAAAGCAAATTGGTAGACTAGTTAGTGGTATCGAAGATACATTAACAAATGATGAAAATTATAAATATTATTGTGAGAAAATAAGAGAAATAAACAAAAAAGATTCATTGGAAAAAAATCAATATCATCATTTATTATTGAAAGAATCTAAAAAAATTAAACACCATACGAAATTTCTTTCAGACACTTTGAATTCTTTATCGATCATCCACGCACCAGATTATTCGAATATTGATAGTATTTTATATATTTCATTTAAAATTTCAAAAAAACTTTGTAAAGCATCCGGGAATAGTACTTTAATAATATTTACAATCTTTAATAACAGAGATTTAAAGGCTCTTAATCTACAAAATACAATTGGGGATTGTCATAGTTCTAAATATTTGATTTATAGAGAAGAAGATACCTTTGAGGAATATAAAAAAAGGAATTTCCCCCTTTTCATCAGTGAAGATGATAATGTAATCTACTATAGACCTGGGTTCATTTTTAATGAATTTTATCCAAATGTGTCAAACTGGCGACAAGAGATCAAGAAAAAACTTGCTAGTATTTCTTTGGTTTCTTTAAACTTTATAGGTATTATTAGTGAGCAGAAAAAGAAGCAATATTTAGATTCTTTTTCTGATATATCTGAATTCTTAGGTAAACACCCTAGAATTTATATAACTTCATTCAGGTATAAAAATCAATTTTATATCTTATCTAACAAAAAAATTGATTTATAAAAAGCTTTATAATAGAGGGTAATATGAAAATCACAGTCGTAGGTGTTGGATATGTTGGGTTATCAATAGGGGTACTACTTGCAAGAGAACATGTAGTTACTTTTTTTGATATTGACAATAAAAAAGTTGATTTAATAAATAAAAGGCAATCTCCTCTAAAAGAGAATGCTATAAAGAAATTTTTGCATGAGGCAAAAAATATTAATGCAACTACATCTGAAGAATTGGCTTATAAGGATGCAACTTTTATAATATTGGCATTGCCAACCAATCTGAAAATGAATAAGCTTGATACTTCCTATGTCGAAATTACAATAGATAATATTTTAAAGATAAATAAAAAGGCTACAATTGTTGTAAAGTCAACAGTTCCAATAGGTTTTACCAAATATTTAAGAAATCGTTTTAACTATAATGATATAATTTTTTCTCCTGAGTTCCTTCGGGAAGGTTATACTATTCATGATCAATTGTATCCTTCGAGGATTATTGTTGGTAATGAATCTAAAAATTCTCAATTATTTTTAGACATAATGATGAAAATAGCAGTTGAAGAAAACTTGCCAACTTTATTAATTGGGTCTTCTGAAGCAGAAGCGATAAAGCTATTTTCGAATGCATACTTAGCACAAAAAATTGCTTTTTTTAATGAGTTGGATACATTTGCTGAGATGCAGAATTTAGACTCTAAAAAAATTATTGAGGGGATGGGGTACGATTGGAGAATAGGAAATTCGTATAATAATCCTTCATTCGGTTTTGGTGGTTACTGTCTTCCTAAAGATGTTAAGCAATTAGAGTATCATTTTAAAGATATTTCTGCGCCAATTATTACAAGTATAAACAAGTCTAATTTATTTAGAAAAGTTCATATAGCAAAAATGATTTTAAATAGCTCAGCTAAAACCATAGGAATTTATAGAATTAATTCAAAAAAAGAGTCAGATAATTGCAGAGAATCTTCTACAATTGATGTTGTTAGACATATAAAAAGAAGTGGCAGAGATGTTGTAATATTTGAGCCTTTAATTAAAGACAAAATGTTTTTGGATTGCCCTATAATTAATGATTTTAATGAGTTTAGTGCTCATTCTGATATTATAGTTGCTAATAGAATAGATGACATTCTGATGAAATATAACTCAAAAGTTTTTACACGAGATATTTTTCAATATGATTAACAAAAAGATTGATATTTGAACAAAGTATTTTTTATTTAATAATTTCAGTTAATAGTTGTCGTACCCGAGAATTTTAAAGGTCTATAAAATGAATAATATGAAAAAAAATATTCTATACTTGGTGTATAGTAAAGGTATATCTCGAATAGGAGATGTTATGTTTGACTACGCTAATAACAGATTTCTTGCAGGGATCAATCCAACGTCACTATCGTTGGTTGCTATCTATCAATCATTAGAAAGTGTGATAGGAGTTCTATTTAATTTATTCGGTGGAGTCATTGCAGATAGCTTCAATCGGAAAAAAATTATTATTGCTACAAACATCTTATGTGGTCTTTCTTGCATAACTCTTTCATTTATATCCCAAGAACAATGGTTGGTTTATGCGATAGTCATAACAAATGTCATTTTGGCTTTTATGAGTGCTTTTTCAGGGCCATCATACAAAGCTTTTACGAAAGAAATTGTAAAAAAGGACAGTATATCACAACTTAATTCATTGTTAGAAACAACAAGTACTGTGATTAAAGTAACAATTCCTATGATTGCAATTTTCTTATATAAGTTACTTGGAATACATGGTGTGTTATTATTAGATGGATTATCGTTTTTAATTGCTACCTCACTAATTTTCTTCATTACTCCTGTAAATGAGGAGGTGGAGACAAAAGAGAATATGACGATAAGAGGAATCTTTGATGATTTAAAAATAGGATTTACGTATGTATATAGTCATAAACAAATTCTTATTATAATTGCCCTTTCAGCACTTGTTAACTTTTTTCTAGCAGCCTATAATTTGTTGCTGCCATACAGTAATCAAATGTTTGGAAGTATTTCAAGTGGGCTATATGGAATCTTTTTAACAGCCGAAGCGATTGGTGGCTTTATTGGTGCGATATTAAGTGGATTTATCAATAAATCCTTGTCAAGCAAACGTTTAATGCTCTTTTTAGCATATTCAGGTTTGATGTTAATGCTAGTAGCGCCGCTCTATTATATGTTCCGCAACGTCATTATTTTAGCCTTTTCTCCAGCATTATTTAGTCTATTTCTTTCCATTTTTAATATCCAATTTTTCTCTATTGTTCAAAGAGACGTAGATAATGAGTTTCTTGGCAGAGTATTTGGAATCATCTTTACGGTAGCTATTCTTTTTATGCCACTAGGTACTGTTTTTTTCTCAGTAGTTTTAAATCCTAACAATACTTTTAATCTTTTTATTATTGGTGTATCTATTACGATATTATCGCTAATATTCAGCACGCTATTGAAGAGGTATGATAGAAATTGATAGATGATAAAAATATCTGATATAGAGAATTTAGAGCGCCTTTGGAATTTAATCAATCACAGTTGAATGTGAAGGGCAATCTGTTTTATAAGAATACAATCAAGATATCATTATGCTATTTTTTTAGTTCAGTTAAAATATTGAGAAGTATTACTTTTATTTAAAAAGCATCATAAAGGACTCCAATTAATTACTAATGATTTTTCTAATTTAATTTTGTGGTTATTGACAAATAAAGTCTAGTTAATTGCTTTGAAATCCATGGATTGGTTTATATACATCTGTTAATGCAACGGATAATTTTATTGATAAGTAGGGAGTGGCTATTATTCAACTTTTAGGTTCTGAAAGTAAGAGATTCATCTTAGAAATATCATGTTGAGCATTTTTCAATTTGCTGGTTAGTAGTAATCTGGACATCATTAATCCCTTCCTTAACAAAATTATGTGACTTTTGTTACCGGATTACTGCTGATTTTTTAATAGCTTATAACATTTTTAGACGGTTAATAGATTTTGACCGTCTTTCTTAATATTGTCTTACCTATAATAGATATGCTTATGAGATATGTTTAATAGATTAATTTTAGTTCAAAATGTCCAGTTAGGACACTTTGAATGATTTCTTAGTTTTATATATTATACTTTTCTCAGGAGAAAGCTAGATGTACAGACGTTTGAGAGATTTGAGGGAAGATCACGATTTGACCCAAAAACAAATAGCTAAAATACTTTCGTTTACAAACTCAGCTTATGCTAAAATTGAACGGGGTGAGCATACGTTAACAGCAGATGTATTGGTAACTCTCTCAAACTTTTACGATGTCAGTACAGACTACCTATTGGGATTGACAGATTTTCCTGATAAAATTCGCTTTAGAAAATAATCTCCTCAATTTCATAGAGTGTGAAAATGAGGAGATTATTTTATTTGGTTCTTTGACAATTAAATAGTCCAAAATGGTACTTTCCTCATTTGTGGAGCAGTTTTGAATGGCTCGCCATGATAAGAGCGATATAAAAACCATCAATAAAATAGAGCGATACTTTATATGCCATGATACAAATGATATACAATGATACTTCTGACCGTTCAGGCTGCCACCGTAAAAGAGCAGCAAGTGAAATTCTTATGATGACTTCATCAGTCATGCCATGGAGGTGAAAAAATCTAAGAAAGGAAGTAGTAAAATCATGGAAACAGTAAACTATAAAGATTTAGTTGCGATTGGTTTTCCAGAGCACACATCGAGGAATATTATTAGACAAGCAAAAAAGATTGCTGTAAAAAAGTTTGAAGAAGCTAGAAAAAATGATAAGAATGCGGTACAATTAGGATGTTCACCTTTCGATAATAAAAGGTTAGGCATTGCTCCTAAAAATATTGTAGAAAATTTAATTGGTATTTCTTTTTCAGATATAGAAGGTGAGAAAAATGGTTATATCAAAGACAAAGAAATATAAAGGTGTATACAAAGATTCAAAAGGAAAAATATATTTTCAAATTGAATTAGGAGTTGATCCAATAACTGGGAAAAGAATTCAAAAGAAAGGAAGGAAAAATCAACAGGGACTACCGTTTAATTCTTTTAAGGAAGCATATGAAGAGATACTTCGTTTAAAACATGAATTTGTGAACTCTACTATTAATAATAGTTTTCTAACTTTTAGAGAGTTTATGGAAGAGATTTATTTAAAATATTATCAACAAAAAGTTCAATTTGTAACTTATCAGACCGCTTTACCACATCATCAGTTATTTATTAAGCAATTTGGTAGTAAAAAATTATCAGATATTAGTACTATTGACTGTGAAAGATTTCGCTTAGCTATTATAGACAAGTATTCTAGTAACTATGCTAAAAATATGTGGTCTAGATTTAAAGCATGTCTGGGCTATGCAGAAAGATTGGGTTATATTGATAGAGTTCCTTTTAAAGGATTAGATAATCCTAGAGGAAAGCACCCTGATACAAAATTTTGGACATTTGATGAATTTAAGAAGGTAATAAACTCTTTTGATATTAGTGAGTATGAGGGACTCCATAATTACATGACGATCTGGCTATATTTTATGACTGGCTTAAGAGTTAGTGAGGGTATTGCTCTTAAATGGGAAGATATTGATTTTGAACGTAAATGGATTCATGTTCATTCGACAATTGAGAAAGACAAAAACGGTGTATGGTATGCTAAACAACAAACAAAGACAGTAGCAGGGAATCGTAAAATTGATTTAGATGATTTTACGATTACAATACTTAAAAAATGGCGAGAAGTTCAAATCAAGAATGATGATAAAGATTATGTAATATCACGTTTTGGTGCCCCCTTGTGTAAGTCTACAATTTCTAGGATAATAAAAAGGCATGCTAAGATTACTGGTGTACCAGAAATTACAGGTAAAGGTTTAAGACATAGCCATGCCTCTTATCTTATAAATGTGTTACATAAGGATACTTTATACGTTTCATATCGATTAGGACATGCTGATAAGTCAACCACGTTGAATACATATAGTCATTGGTATTATTCAGGTGATTCAACAATTTCAGAAGAGATTACAAGCAGTTTAGATAATCTTGGATTATCAATTTACCTACCAAATTCCTGCCAGAGTTGAAAATTGAGGAATTAACCCACTAATACTGGGAGAAAATAGGATTTGCAAATTGTTAATCTTAAACAATACCTTGTGAAATCATAGCATTTGCTACATTTTCAAAGGCAGCAATGTTAGCTCCTGCTAGGTAGTCTTTATCAAGACCGTATGTTTCTGAAGTTGTTTTAGCTGTGTTGAAGATGTTTGTCATGATGTCTTTGAGACGTCCATCAACTTCTTCACGAGTCCATGAGAGGCGAAGGCTATTTTGGCTCATTTCAAGGGCTGAAACGGCTACACCACCAGCGTTGGCAGCTTTTGCAGGTCCGTAGAAGATACCATTTTCTTTGTAAACTTTGATGGCATCAAGGTCGCTTGGCATGTTGGCACCTTCAGATACACAGATAACTCCTTGAGCAACCAAACGTTTAGCTGCTTCACCGTTGATTTCGTTTTGAGTCGCACATGGAAGAGCGATATCATAGTTTCCAGCGTAAGTCCATACAGAACCTTCGTGATATGTTGCAGTTGCTTTTTCAGCAGCATACTCAGTCAAACGAGCACGACGTTTTTCTTTAACATCAACCAAAAGATCGAAGTCGATACCATTTTCATCGATGACATAACCATTTGAGTCAGATACAGAGATAACAGTTGCACCAAGTTCAGTCGCTTTTTGAAGAGCGTATTGAGCTACGTTACCAGAACCTGAAATAACGACTTTCTTACCAGCAAAGCTATTACCGTTAGCTTTAAGCATTTCTTCAGTGTAGTAAACCAAACCATAACCAGTTGCTTCTGGACGAATCAAGCTACCACCAAATCCAAGAGGTTTACCAGTCAAGACACCAGCATCAAATTGGTTAAGGCGTTTGTATTGACCGTAAAGGTAACCAATCTCACGTCCACCAACACCGATATCACCAGCAGGTACGTCAAGTGATGGTCCGATGTGTTTTTGCAATTCAGTCATGAAGCTTTGGCAGAAACGCATCACTTCAGCATCTGTTTTACCTTTAGGATCGAAGTCTGATCCACCTTTACCTCCACCGATAGGAAGTCCAGTCAAGACGTTTTTAAAGATTTGTTCAAATCCGAGGAATTTCAAAATCCCTTGGTTAACAGTTGGGTGGAAACGAAGTCCACCTTTGTATGGTCCAACAGCTGAGTTGAATTGAACACGGTAACCACGGTTTACTTGAATGTTTCCATCACGGTCAACCCAAGGAACACGGAAAGAAATCACGCGCTCTGGCTCAGTAATACGTGCCAAGATATTTTCTTCGATATACTCAGGGTGTTTTTCAAATACAGGTTCTAAAGTGTTGAAAAATTCTTCAACAGCTTGGAGGAATTCAGCCTCGTGCCCGTTACGAGCTTTTACAGTTTCAAACACGCTTTGGATATATTCTTTAGCAGATGTCATATCGTTCTCCTTAAATTCTAATTTAATTATGAGTGTCATTATAGCAGAATTTTTTTTAACTGTAAAGAGAAAAAACAAAAATTTTCTAAAAATTCTTTCAATTTAGTTTTTGGGATTTTTTGAAAGTAGATAAAAAACGAACGTTTTTCTTATAAATGCCTTTCTTAAAGAGAAAATCTGAAAATGTGGTATAATATTAGCAATAAAAGGAATCTGGAGGATCAGAATCATGGTATCAACGAAAACACAAATTGCTGGTTTTGAGTTTGACAATTGTTTGATGAATGCAGCAGGTGTGGCTTGTATGACGATAGAGGAGTTAGAAGGAGTTAAAAACTCAGCGGCAGGAACCTTTGTCACTAAGACAGCAACCCTGGAATTTCGTCAGGGAAATCCTGAGCCACGCTATCAAGATGTTCCACTTGGTTCTATCAACTCTATGGGCTTGCCGAATAAGGGCTTAGACTATTATTTGGATTATCTTTTGGATTTGCAAGAAAAAGAGCCAAATCGAACTTTCTTCTTATCTCTAGTCGGTATGTCTCCAGAGGAAACCCATACTATCTTGAAAAAAGTACAAGAGAGTGAGTTTCGTGGTCTGATTGAGCTAAACCTCTCCTGTCCAAATGTTCCAGGTAAACCTCAGATTGCCTATGATTTTGAGACAACAGACCGGATTTTGACAGAAGTATTTGCCTACTTCACCAAACCTCTTGGAATTAAATTGCCACCATATTTTGACATTGTTCACTTTGACCAAGCGGCAGCTATTTTCAATAAGTATCCTCTTAAGTTTGTCAACTGCGTCAACTCTATCGGAAACGGCCTATATATAGAAGATGAGTCTGTCGTTATTCGTCCTAAAAATGGTTTCGGTGGGATTGGGGGAGAGTACATCAAACCGACTGCTCTAGCCAATGTTCATGCTTTCTACCAACGCTTAAATCCTCAAATCCAAATCATCGGAACAGGTGGCGTGTTGACTGGTCGAGATGCCTTTGAACATATCCTCTGTGGAGCAAGTATGGTGCAGGTGGGAACCACCCTTCACAAAGAAGGAATTGGTGCTTTTGACCGCATTACCAATGAACTAAAAGAAATCATGTCGGAAAAAGGGTACGAGAGCCTAGAAGATTTCCGTGGGAAATTGCGCTATATTGACTAAATTAAATCTAAAAATCAGAAGAAAGGAGAGAAGATGCTAGCCATTGAAGAAAGCCAGAAGTTGACTTTATCAAATTTACCTAGCTTGAGCCTATTTACAGGGACAGACCAGGGGCAGTTTGAAGTTATGAAGAGTCAAGTATTGAAACAGATTGGCTACGATTCTGCTGACCTCAACTTTGCCTACTTTGACATGAAAGAAGTAGTTTACAAGGATGTGGAACTGGAGTTAGTCAGCCTTCCTTTCTTTGCGGATGAGAAAATCGTGATATTGGATTATTTTGTCGATATCACGACTGCTAAAAAGCGCTTTTTAACAGATGATGAACTCAAGTCGTTTGAGGAATACCTTGATAACCCTTCACCAACAACCAAGTTGTTAATCTTTGCTGAAGGAAAGCTGGATAGCAAAAGGCGGTTGGTTAAATTACTTAAGCGTGATGCCAAGGTTTTTGACGCAGTAGAAGCCAAAGAACAAGAATTGCGCCAGTATTTCCAAAAGTGGAGCCAGAAACAAGGTCTGCAGTTTGTGGGGCAATCCTTTGAAAATCTACTTATCAAGTCTGGTTTCCAATTTAGTGAAATCCAGAAAAATCTCCTCTTTTTACAGTCCTATAAGGAAGACTCTGTTATCGAGGAAGAGGATATTGTTAACGCTATTCCCAAGACCTTACAGGACAATATTTTTGATTTAACTCAGTTTATTCTGACTAAAAAGATGGATCAGGCGCGCGATTTGGTTAGAGACTTGACCTTGCAAGGTGAAGATGAAATCAAGTTGATTGCAGTCATGCTAGGACAATTTCGGACTTTTACTCAGGTGAAAATTTTGGCGGAGTCTGGGCAAACAGAATCGCAGATTGCAAGTAGTTTAGGTAGCTTTCTCGGACGCAATCCCAATCCCTATCAAATCAAGTTTGCGTTGAGGGATTCAAGAGGACTTTCATTGAGCTTTTTGAAGCAAGCTATTTCCTATTTGATTGAGACAGACTATCAGATTAAGACAGGTCTTTATGAAAAAGGTTTCCTTTTTGAAAAGGCACTCTTACAGATTGCTAGTCAGGTCAATTGACATTTTTTTGAAACTACAACCCGCGTCAGGATTATCTTGTCGTGGGTTTCTTGCTGATTTGCTTATTTTATACTCAATGAAAATCAAAGAGCAAACTAGGAAACTAGCCGCAGGTTGCTCAAAGCACTGCTTTGAGGTTGCGGATGAAACTGACGAAGTCAGCTCAAAACACTGATTTGAGGTTGTAGATAAGACTGACGAAGTCAGCTCAAAACACTGTTTTGAGGTTGTAGATAAGACTGACGAAGTCAGTAACATACCTACGGCAAGGCGACGTTGACGCGGTTTGAAGAGATTTTAGAAGAGTATTATTAGAAAGTATTTCAGTGATTTCCTTATCTATAAGCAAAAAACTTGAAAAAAGTGAATGTTTACGTTATCATTTTCATATAGAAAGAAAAAGAGGTATTACAGATGGCTATTATCTTACCAGATCTTCCATATGCATACGACGCTTTGGAACCATACATCGATGCGGAAACAATGCATTTGCACCATGACAAACACCATCAAACTTATGTCAACAATGCTAATGCAGCTCTTGAAAAACACCCTGAAATCGGTGAAGATCTTGAAGCCTTGCTTGCTGATGTAGAATCTATCCCAGCTGATATCCGTCAAGCGCTTATTAACAATGGTGGTGGACATTTGAACCACGCTCTTTTCTGGGAATTGATGACTCCTGAGAAAACAGCTCCTTCAGCAGAACTTGCAGCAGCAATCGATGCAACATTTGGTTCATTTGAAGAATTCCAAGCAGCCTTCACTGCAGCAGCAACAACTCGTTTCGGTTCAGGATGGGCATGGTTGGTTGTCAACAAAGAAGGTAAACTTGAAGTGACTTCAACAGCAAACCAAGACACACCAATCTCAGAAGGTAAAAAACCAATCTTGGGCTTGGACGTTTGGGAACATGCTTACTACGTGAAATACCGCAACGTGCGTCCTGATTACATCAAAGCTTTCTTCTCAGTGATCAACTGGAACAAAGTAGATGAATTGTACGCAGCTGCTAAATAATGATAGTTGGAGGGAAGAATTGTTCTTCTCTTTTTTAGGTTATATGATTCTGGTCTGATAAAATCGTCAGACTTTTTTCATTTTTATGAGAAACGTGCTAACTGCTAGAAATTATGGTAGAATAAAGTATTAAGTAATCGTGAAAAAAGGATATCTATGCGAAAAGAAATTGCACCTGAATTATACAACTATAACAAGTTTCCTGGTCCTGAGTTTCATTTACACGGGGACAAGGTCGAAACGGAAGGGATAGCTTTTTCCTTGGTGGAAAATATCAAGGATGCCTTCGATGTGACGGCTTTTAATCAGCGTTTTTCAGAAGTCTTAACCAAGTTTGATTATATAGTGGGAGATTGGAGCAACGAACAGCTTCGCCTACGAGGTTTTTATAAGGATGATCGAACAGAAGAAAAACTTGAAAAAATCAGTCGTTTACAAGACTACCTTTTAGAGTATTGTAGTTATGGTTGTGCCTATTTTGTCTTAGAAAATGAAGCCCCTAAGCGAGCATCATTTGACAAGAAAATGCGTAAGAAGGAAGAAGAACAGCCTTCTAAAAAAGGAAAGAAACCGACTCAAACCAAACGAAAACCGAATGCAGATAAGAAAAATAGACGTCGTCAGAAAGACCAGCATTCTCAGAAAGAGGATAAGGGACAACGTCATTTTGTCATTCGTCAGAAGTGAGTAGAGAATAAGGAGAAGAAATGAAACCGTCAATTTATAGTTTAACACGTCAAACCATGCAGGAATGGGTTTTGGAGCAGGGAGAAAAGAAATTCCGTGCAGATCAAATCTGGGAATGGCTCTACCGTAAACGTGTCCAGTCATTTGAAGAAATGACCAACCTTTCCAAGGATTTGATTGCTAAGCTCAATGATCAGTTTGTGGTCAATCCCTTGAAACAACGTATCGTTCAAGAATCTGCTGATGGGACAGTTAAATATCTTTTTGAATTGCCAGATGGAATGCTGATTGAGACAGTACTCATGCGTCAACACTACGGTTTGTCAGTCTGTGTGACGACTCAGGTCGGCTGTAATATTGGTTGTACCTTCTGTGCTTCTGGTTTGATTAAGAAGCAACGTGACCTCAATAACGGTGAAATCGTAGCGCAAATCATGCTGGTTCAGAAATACTTTGATGAGCGTGGTCAGGACGAACGCGTCAGCCATATCGTTGTCATGGGAATCGGTGAGCCCTTTGATAACTACAACAATGTCTTGAATTTCGTTCGTACCATTAATGATGACAAGGGGATGGCAATAGGTGCTCGTCATATCACAGTTTCAACCTCAGGTTTGGCACATAAAATTCGTGATTTTGCTAATGAAGGGGTTCAGGTCAATCTTGCCGTTTCCCTTCACGCACCGAACAATGAATTGCGCTCAAGCATCATGAAGATTAACCGTGCCTTTCCGATTGAAAAACTCTTTGCGGCTATTGAGTACTACATCGAAACAACAAATCGTCGTGTGACCTTTGAGTATATCATGCTCAATGAAGTTAATGACGGTGTAGAACAAGCCTTGGAATTGGCTGAATTGCTCAAGAATATCAAGAAATTGTCTTATGTAAACTTGATTCCTTATAACCCAGTTAGTGAGCATGACCAATATAGCCGTAGTCCTAAAGAGCGCGTCCTGGCCTTCTATGATACGCTTAAGAAAAAAGGGGTTAACTGTGTTGTTCGTCAAGAGCATGGTACTGATATTGATGCAGCTTGTGGACAATTGCGTTCCAATACAATGAAACGTGACCGCCAGAAGGCAGTCGCAGCAGTCAATCCTTAATGATGAAGAAGACTTATAATCGTATTTTGGTCTGGGGAGTCATTTTCTATAGTATTTGTATCGTTTACTTTTGCTTTACTCCTCAAGAACATTCTCCCGTGGGGGTGGAAACTCCAGGTATTCAGCATCTTGGACGCCTGGTTTTTCTTTTGACTCCTTTCAATTCTCTCTGGAAACTGGGTGAGGTGAGTGACATAGGACAATTATGTTGGCTTTTTCTACAAAATATCCTCAATGTCTTCTTACTTTTTCCTCTGATTTTCCAACTCCTTTATCTCCTTCCAAATTTGCGTAAGACAAGAAAAGTGATCTTTTTCAGTTTTCTTATAAGCCTAGGAATTGAGTGTACGCAGTTAGTCTTAGATTTTTTCTTTGATTTTAATCGCGTCTTTGAGATTGATGATTTGTGGACCAATACCTTGGGTGGCTATCTGGCTTGGCTCCTCTATAAACAATTACATAAAAACAAGATAAGGAATTAAAATGAGTATTTTAGAAGTTAAAAATCTGAGTCACGGTTTTGGTGACCGTGCAATTTTTGAAGATGTGTCCTTCCGTCTCCTCAAGGGAGAACATATCGGTTTGGTCGGTGCTAATGGTGAAGGGAAATCAACCTTTATGAGCATTGTAACTGGTAAAATGCTGCCAGATGAAGGGAAGGTTGAGTGGTCCAAATATGTGACCGCTGGTTACTTGGATCAGCACTCCGTCCTTGCTGAAGGGCAGTCGGTGCGCGATGTTCTCCGTACGGCCTTTGATGAGCTTTTCAAAGCGGAAGTCCGTATCAATGAGCTCTATATGGAAATGGCTGAAGATGGAGCGGATGTTGATGCTCTCATGGAAGAAGTTGGCGAACTTCAAGACCGTTTAGAGAGTCGTGATTTCTATACCTTAGATGCTAAGATTGACGAAGTAGCGCGTGCCCTTGGTGTCATGGACTTTGGAATGGATACGGATGTAACCTCTTTGTCAGGTGGGCAAAGAACCAAGGTACTTTTGGCTAAACTCCTCCTTGCAAAGCCTGATATCTTGCTGTTGGACGAGCCGACCAACTACTTGGATGCTGAGCATATTGATTGGCTCAAGCGCTATCTCCAAAACTATGAGAATGCTTTTGTCCTTATTTCGCACGATATTCCATTCCTAAATGACGTTATCAATATTGTCTACCATGTGGAAAATCAACAGTTGACACGATACTCTGGTGACTACTACCAGTTCCAAGAAGTCTATGCGATGAAGAAATCTCAGCTAGAGGCTGCCTACGAACGTCAGCAAAAAGAAATTGCGGACCTCAAGGACTTCGTGGCTCGAAACAAAGCACGTGTTGCAACACGAAACATGGCCATGTCTCGTCAGAAGAAATTGGATAAGATGGATATTATCGAATTACAAAGTGAGAAACCAAAACCATCCTTTGATTTCAAATCAGCTCGTACGCCAGGGCGCTTTATCTTCCAAGCCAAGGATTTGCAAATTGGTTATGATCGTCCTCTGACTAAGCTACTAAATCTTACTTTTGAACGTAATCAAAAGGTTGCTATTATCGGGGCAAATGGTATCGGGAAGACAACTCTCTTGAAGTCTCTCTTGGGCATTATCCCGCCAATCGCTGGGGAAGTGGAACGCGGTGACTACCTGGAACTCGGTTATTTTGAACAGGAAGTAGAAGGCGGTAATCGCCAAACACCACTAGAGGCTGTTTGGAATGCCTTTCCAGCTCTCAACCAAGCAGAAGTTCGTGCAGCCCTTGCCCGTTGTGGTTTGACAACTAAGCATATTGAAAGCCAAATTCAGGTCTTGTCAGGTGGGGAACAAGCCAAGGTTCGTTTCTGTCTCTTGATGAATCGTGAAAACAACGTTTTAGTGCTGGACGAGCCGACCAACCATTTGGATGTGGATGCCAAGGATGAACTCAAACGTGCTCTTAAAGAATACAAAGGGTCTATCCTTATGGTCTGCCACGAACCAGACTTCTATGAAGGCTGGATGGACCAAATCTGGGATTTTAATAATTTAACTTAAAAATGAGGATAAAAGAAATACAGTACCGAATGTGGATACTGTATTTTTTTGGGTTTTTAAGATTTGAAATCGTAGTCTTTCACCACTTCGATGCTGTCGATTGTGATAGCAGTAGTTGGCTTGTCTTTTTCATCTTTTTCGGCTTTGGCAAT
Source organism: Streptococcus oralis subsp. dentisani (assembly GCF_002860905.1). Lineage (GTDB taxonomy): Bacteria > Bacillota > Bacilli > Lactobacillales > Streptococcaceae > Streptococcus > Streptococcus oralis_BA. The sequence continues at coordinate 126,130 of NZ_PKIG01000005.1, forward strand.
CTTATCCACAACATCCATACCATCAATCACTTGACCAAAGACTGGGTGTTTGCCATCTAGACTAGGGTTTCCCCCTTCTTTATAGGCTTCGATGATTTTCTTTGGATACTTGCTTGTAGGGAGTTTGGCAGAGGTATCTGTAGAGTTTTGATTGATGAAGAACTGGCTGCCATTGGTGTTTGGTTGACCAGTATTAGCCATAGAAAGAGCACCACGGATGTTATAGAGATAAGGAGTAATCTCGTTTTTGAAACCAGTTCCATGGTCTTTAGTCTTGTCCTTATCGTGCCAGATGGATTCGCCACCTGTACCGTCTCCTTTTGGATCACCAGTCTGAACCATAAAGCCATCAATCACTCGGTGGAAGGTAACGCCATTGTAATAGCCTTCCTTAGCGTGAGTTAGGAAATTTTCAACCGCAAGAGGGGCTAGCTTTGGAAAGAGTTTGATACGGATATCTCCTTGACTTGTGTGTAGAATCACTTCAGCCTCGTCCTCAGCAACTTCCTTAGATAGTTGTGGGAAATTGGCGTTTTCGTTTGTTAAAGCATCGTTTAACTCCTTGGCAGATTGGGCAGCTACTTTAGAACTTTCTTCAGCAGCCAGACTGGAATCAACATAGTCATTACCACGCAGACTACGTTGGATGCTGCTGCATCCAGCTAGGGCTACAGTTGATAGTAGAAGAAGGGTTGCTAGTTTTTTCATTCTATTCCTCTCAAAAATTCATTTCTACTATTGTACCCTAAAAGGAAGGGGATTTCAAATATTAGTGACAAGACAGTTTAAGAGGAAGCCAACCAGAAAGTCGCTTGTTTAGGGGTATCAATACCATAAGTGTACTCGAAGTATTTAGGAAACCAGATCTTAAGAAAGCTCGTAAGGCATCACAATTAGTAAACGTTAATTCGAAAGAATTACTATATTTTAAAAGAGCACATTTTCAAAGGATTTTTTCTTTTGGACTCAATTACTAATTAATCAATGAACTTAATACTAGGTCTCGAAAAGAATTATGCTTCCTCTTGCTGTCTGAGTTCAAAGAGGTCTTCTACTTTCAGATTAAAAACTTGAGCAATTTTAAGAGCCATTTCTAGCGAAGGGTTGTAACGATTATTTTCCAAGTGCAGAATTGTCTCGCGTCGCATGCCGATGCGGTCGGCTAACTCCTGCTGGGTCATGCCTGTGGACTCACGAACAGATTTGAGATTAGTAATAATCTTGCTTTCTTTGGCCATGCTTATCCCCTACGTTCCAAGATAATATAGACAACCGCAAAGATGCAAATCAAGGCAGCTATGCTAATAAATATCTGGCCTATGTAAAGAGTGAGAGGCCCCATATACCCAATGATAACTGCTAGGATCATCAGTGCGCCTAGTATAAAAACAAACATCAAGCTAGCTGCCTTGGCTAAATTAGCATAAAAGCGTTCGTCCGGAGTTTCCTTGACATTTTTCAAACAGAAAAAACCAAATACAATCACTTCAATAACGAGGCCAATTCTCAAAATCCATTCTTTAATACCAGAACTTACGCTTGGGGTCGCAACCCAAATCCCTACTGTATAAAAAATGCTTGCTGCAAAAAAAAGTATCGTGTAAAGCTTAGCAGACAAGTCAAAAATAGTCTTTCCCTTACTTTTCTGACTCTTATGAGGCCATTGTTTCATATGTAGCCAGCCCCAAATAGCTACAATCTGACCTAACACTGAAATACCAGCAATAACTAACTTGGGTCCCCAACTAAGATTAGAACCAAATAAAACAATAAAATCAATAAAGAGAGCTACGGCAATCATTGCAATGAGGCCACGCATTTTTTGACTTTTTTTCATGATAGACTCCTTTTTTGTGTTATAAATATATAACACTTAAATTTTATGTTACAAATATATCACATTTAAATTTAGAAAGCAAGAATTTATGTGCCAAGGTGGCAATTATTTGAAAAATTTTTTTAATAAAAGCCCTCGATAGTCAAACAACTAAAGAATTCTTTGAAGCAATGCATCGGATTTGGTTTGGATAGTTTCGTTAATAATATCTGATGATAAAAAATTTTTGGAAAATCTAGATACTGTATGAATCTCTACTTTTTTTCTTAGACTGTTATAAACTCTGTCAGAATAAGCGTTATAGGTGTAGAAGTTAATTTTTACAGAACTAATACTCTTCGAAAATCAAATTCAAACCGCGTCAACGTCGCCTTGCCGTACTCAAGTACAGCCTGCGGCTAGTTTCCTAGTTTGCTCTTTGATTTTCATTGAGTATAAAATAGTATTCACGGATGGCTTCTTTCAAACATTTATTTCCTATTCTAACAAATTTCTAAATGGTTTAAGAATTTTATAGTCTGTCAAGTTTTTTTCTTGACACCTATCAGAAATCTGTTATAATAGAACATGTGCTAAATAGCTCAGCTATTTCACTCAAATAAAAAATAAGAAAAGAGACTTTAAAAATGGCAGTTAAAATCCGTTTAACTCGTATGGGTTCTAAGAAAAAACCTTTCTACCGTATCAACGTAGCAGATTCACGTTCACCACGTGACGGACGTTTCATCGAAACAGTTGGAACTTACAACCCACTTGTTGCTGAAAACCAAGTAACTTTGAAAGAAGACCGCGTTCTTGCATGGTTGGCTGATGGAGCTCAACCTTCAGATACAGTACGTAACATCCTTTCAAAAGAAGGTGTATTGAAAAAATTCCACGATTCTAAATTCTCAAAATAAGTTTAAAGTAGGTTGACAGATGGATACGATTGAAAATCTCATTATTGCGATTGTGAAACCCTTGATTTCACAACCAGATGCCTTAACTATCAAGATTGAAGATACACCAGAATTTTTGGAATATCATTTGGATCTTGATCAAAGTGATGTGGGTCGTGTAATCGGTCGTAAGGGTCGCACTATTTCTGCGATAAGAACGATTGTCTACTCTGTCCCAACTGAAGATAAAAAAGTAAGAGTCGTTATTGACGAAAAATAAGAAGGGCGGGACGAATGTCTCGCTTTTTTTGCAAGGAGCAGGATATAAAGGATTTAACGTTTAGACAATTACAAGACTACCTACTCGAACTTTACCAGCAGTTTCGGACTGAGGGAGGTCTCTTTATGAAGTTAGTGGAGGAAGTCGGAGAAGTAGCTGAGGTTTTGAATGGCCGTTCTGGTAGAAAAGAGGGAGTTCAGGATTCTAACGAGGAACTAGCAAAAGAACTGGCTGATATCATTCACTATATCGTCGCAATAGCAGCTATTAATCATATTGACCTTACCAAGACTATCTTTGAGAAAGATAAAACTGCAGCCATTAAGTACCAACATGAACGAGATTTGGAAGGATTTTTGAAGGGGGACCTCTAAGACGATAAGAAATGATTTTTTACTAATAAAGAAGGTATTAGTAAATATAAGAAAGATAAAGCAAGGAAAATGGTGGATTATACTATCAAAGTAAGGAATCTCCAAGAGGTAGACAAGCTAGAACTTGTGAGATAAGAACGAGAAAAGCAGATTAGACTTGTAGAGTCTTTTTTAGTCAATGAACTAGATAAAGGGTGATAGTAGGCATAAAATACTAATCCTAGGAATAGCATCTAGGATTCTACTATGCTACAATGGAAAGATAGTCTCAAAGAATTCTAGTCAATCAATCTTGAGAATAGCTACTTTTAAAGGGAGTAATAATCTATGAACGAGAAAACAAAAGCATACCTAGCTGCCTTATCCTTTTCAGCCATCATTGGTTTTTCTTTTTTATTTACTAAGATTGCTTTAGGCTATGCCAGTCCTCTCACAAACTTAGCGCATCGCTATACAATCGCAGCTTTAGTAATGGTCGTTCTTCATCAAACCAAACTTATCAGAGTGAGTTTAAGTAGAAAAGATATTCTTTCTATTCTTCCTATGAGTCTTTTCTATCCGCTTCTCTTTTTTATTTTTCAATCCTTTGCTTTACAGTATATATCGTCTTCTGAAGCTGGAATTTTACAGGCTCTTGTCCCGATTTTTACGCTCCTTTTAGCATCGGCTTTTCTCAAGGAAAAGACAAGCTTGCTTCAAAAGTTCTTTTTATTTTTATCCGTAGCAGGAGTAGTTTTCATCTTCCTTAGTAAGGGAGCTAACTTTGGTACTGAGACTGCTAGCTTTGGCTTTCTCTTGATGTTGGGATCTGTTCTCGCAAATGCGATAAACAATATTCTCAGCAAGTCCAAAGGAGGTCGCTATCGAGCCATGGATATGACAGCTGTTGTGATATTTGTTGGCTTCGTCACCTTTAATACGCTGAGTCTGACCTCTCACTATCTAGAGGGGAACATATTAGCTTACTTTGCGCCACTTGGACAGGTGTCTTATTTGCTTTCAATTTTTTATTTGGGAATTCTGGCCTCTATCGTTACTGGTAGTCTCTCTATCTATGCTATTGTTCGACTTGGAGCATCGACCGTCAGTGTCTTTGGTAATCTTGGAACAGTTTTGACCATTGTAGCAGGAGCTCTTATCCTCCACGAACCAATTTATAGCTACCATATGATCGGAGCAACTTTGATTATTGCTGGAATTTTAGGCATGAATCTGATGAGAAAAAAGTAAAGATTGCTGAGCAGTCTTTTTCTTAATCTAAATAATACAGAAAATTCAAAATTTTTAATGGAATTAAGTTTGGAAAACGATGATTTTAATATAGCATGATAAAATAGATAAAAAGAATGACACTAGGATAAAGAGGAGAGAGTGTAATAATGAAGCAAAATGATATAGCTGAAGCTATTGCTTTTTATGAAAGAAAACACGAGATGTTAGAGCGCCACATTGTACCTGTCGTAGATTGTGATTTGGCTGTTTATCATCGTCCTGGAAGCTCAAGTAAGGGACACATTATTTTTTATCATGGAGCTTGTGGTCGTAGTCAGATGTGGGCTCACCAGTATGATGCCTTTGAAGGATTTGACCTCTACTTTGTCAATGTTAGAGGACAGGGTGAATCACCTATGAAAGTTGGTCTACCTGACTTAGAAGGTGCTGTTCAAGATGTAGATGCTATTTTGTCCTATTTCCAGTTGGATAAGGTGATATTGGTTGGTCATTCTTGGGGAGGAAATCCTCTTCAAGAGTACACCTATCGTCATCCAGAAAGAGTTCTAGCCTTGGTCATGGTAGATAGTTGGGGGCAGCATCGTTACCTATCAGATAAAGAGAGAAATCGCATAAAATATAGTTCTCTTATGTATAAAACGGTTCCTTGGAAGATGATTGCAGATAAGAACTCAAAAATGTGTACAGATAATCCTATCACAAGAGAATTAGTCAAGACGGCCATTATAGAAACTGGGAGAGATGTTTTTTTGAACCTTGGAATCACAGGTTTCTTAGCTGTCCATGAGATAGAAGGTTATCAAGGAAATCCTCCTATGCTATTAGTAAGAGGAGAAAATGATTTTCCCAAACACCTAAAAATGATCTACGATGGGATCATTGCCTTAAATCCAAATGCGCGTCAAGTAACAATTGCAGATAGCAAACACCAGCCTATGAATGACCATCCTGAAGAGTTTAATCAGCTTATTGGTGAATTTTTTGAAGAAGTAGTAGGCCCGTAAGATAGGATCTATCCAACTTGTGAAAATCCTTGGAACGTGATAAAATAAAGGATAAGGATTTTTAATAATTCATTATATAGAATGAGTGGATTTCTTTATGAAGAGGTTTGAAGTATATACAGAAATTGGTAGTCTCTCTGTTACTTATCAAAAGCAAAAGAAAATGTTAGTTTGTTTAAGTGGCGCAGGTTTGCTACCGAGTTATGAAAATTTTTCACTTATACTTGAAAAACTTCCTCCTACAATTGGTTATTTGACAATTGATTTTCCGAACACAGGTAGGAGTCCGGTTCATGATCAAGCTGGAAAAAATCTAGATAATCTTGCAGATGCGGTTTATAAAGTACTTGAAGAATTGGCGATTTCTGAATATATACTTTGTGCACATAGTTTGAGTGGAATTGTAGCTTGCAAGTTGCTCAATAAACCAATTAAGTGTCAGGCTTTACTAGCAATCGAACCGACAACTAAAAACGTCATGTTTGCTGATTTTTCAGAAAATCCTTATCCAGAAATGGAGGAGCAGATGAGGCTGATTGAGGAGTGTGGTCCTGAACTTTATTTTAAGAACTTAACTCAAGCCACATTTAGCCCTGAAACTAATAAAGAAATCTGGGAAATAATGCAAGAAAAAGGGTCAGAGTTGGAAAAGCAAGATTCAGGATTTCAGATATCTGGAGAGATTGCTGAGGAAGATTTTGAGAATTTGTCGATAAAAGCTCATGTCCCTGTATTTATTTTTTGTCAGGCTTATAGAGAAAAAGAGTACAGAGAATCAGAATATTGGACTTCCAATACTAAACTCATTTTAGGAGGGAATCACCATTATTTACAATGGTCAGAATCAGAAAAAATTGCGACTATTATTCGAGAATTGTCAGAATAAGATGGAAAGAAGGAGACTATAGGAGACAAGATGAACTACTTTAATGTTGGGAAAATCGTCAATACGCAGGGGTTGCAGGGTGAGATGCGAGTCTTGTCTGTGACGGATTTTGCAGAAGAACGGTTTAAAAAAGGGGCTGATCTGGCCTTGTTTGATGAAAAAGATCAGTTTGTTCAAACAGTAACTATTGCTAGTCACCGTAAACAGAAGAACTTTGACATCATTAAATTCAAAGATATGTACCATATCAACGCTATCGAAAAGTACAAAGGATACAGTCTTAAGGTCGCTGAGGAAGATTTGAATGACTTAGATGATGGTGAATTTTATTATCACGAGATTATCGGTTTGGAAGTCTATGAGGGTGATAACTTGATTGGAATTATCAAGGAAATCCTGCAACCAGGTGCCAACGATGTCTGGGTGGTCAAGCGAAAAGGCAAGCGTGACTTGTTATTGCCCTATATCCCACCAGTGGTTCTCAATGTTGATATTCCAAATAAACGGGTCGATGTGGAAATCTTAGAAGGGTTAGACGATGAAGATTGATATTTTAACCCTCTTTCCAGAGATGTTTTCTCCACTGGAGCACTCAATCGTTGGAAAGGCTCGAGAAAAAGGGCTCTTGGATATCCAGTATCATAACTTCCGAGAAAAGGCTGAAAAGGCCCGTCATGTAGACGACGAGCCATATGGAGGTGGACAGGGCATGTTGCTCCGAGCTCAACCCATTTTCGATGCCTTTGATGCTATTGAAAAGAAAAATCCGCGCGTTATTCTCCTCGATCCAGCTGGAAAGCAGTTTGATCAGGCTTATGCTGAGGATTTGGCCAAAGAAGAGGAACTGATCTTTATCTGTGGTCACTATGAGGGCTATGACGAGCGCATTAAGACCTTGGTGACAGATGAGATTTCCCTGGGCGACTATGTCTTGACTGGTGGAGAGTTGGCGGCTATGACCATGATTGATGCTACGGTACGCCTGATTCCAGAAGTGATTGGCAAGGAGTCTAGCCACCAAGATGATAGTTTTTCTTCAGGCCTTCTTGAATACCCTCAGTACACACGTCCCTATGATTATCGTGGTATGGTTGTGCCGGATATTCTGATGAGCGGGCACCATGAAAAGATTCGTCAGTGGCGATTGTATGAGAGTTTAAAGAAAACCTACGAGCGCAGACCGGATTTGCTTGAACATTATCAACTGACGGCAGAAGAAGAAAAAATGCTGGCAGAAATCAAAGAAAACAAAGAATAAAGGAGAAACCTATGCAAGTAATCAAACGTGATGGCGAAATTGCTGAATTTAATCCAGATAAGATTTACCAAGCTATCTTAAAAGCAGCTCAGACTGTCTATGTATTGACAGATGATTTGCGTCAAAACCTTGCACAAGTCACTAAGAAAGTGGTTTTGGATTTGGAAGAAGCCAAGGTGGAACGTGCTACCATCAGCATGATTCAGTCTTTGGTTGAACATCGTTTACTGGGTGCAGGCTACATTACCATCGCTGAACACTATATTTCCTATCGTTTACAACGTGACTTGGAAAGAAGTGGTTATGGAGATCACATCGCCGTTCATTTACATTTTGAACAAGTTCGCTAAGAAAAAGAGTGGGATGAAGCAACTACATCTCACTCTTTCTTAAATCTATTTTTTTGGGCTGTTTGGACGGTTGAAGGGACAAATCGCAGGCGTTGAATATCGCTTATGCGGATAATACGGGTCACATTTTTGGCAAAATTTTTCACGATAATTTGCTGGCGTTGCTGATCGTATTTGATGATGTCACCTGTAAAGCTTGCCTCAGACAAGATAAGGTGAACAGCAGTTTGTTTCTGGATAGCCTCTTCAATAGTGGCTGTAAGGGAGTTGCTTTCAGTATGGTCTGGTTGGTCATGTCCATTTAAAAAGTCATGTATTTTATCTAGAACTTGCTGGAATTTATGTCTCATATTGGCCTCCCTTCTTTTATATCAATATTATATAAAATTTTCCTAAAATCTACAAGATTTTACGAATAATCAAATGAAAGCTAAAAAAGGAGAAGAAAATGGCAGAATTTACATTTGAAATTGAAGAGCACTTGTTGACTCTTTCTGAAAACGAAAAAGGTTGGACTAAGGAAATCAACCGTGTGAGCTTTAATGGTGCCCCTGCAAAGTTTGATATTCGTGCTTGGAGCCCAGACCATACTAAAATGGGCAAAGGGATTACTCTCTCCAATGAAGAATTTCAAACAATGGTGGATGCTTTTAAAGGAAACTAATACTCTTCGAAAATCTCTTCAAACCGCGTCAGCTTCGCTTTGCCGTACTCAAGTATAGCCTGCGGCTAGTTTCCTAGTTTGATCTTTGATTTTCATTGAGTATAAGTTTTTAAAATGAAAGAAAAGGATATTGAGTCATGGCAACTCGATATCCTTTTTTAGTTAGCGAAGTAAGCCTGATTTTTAAGGCGTTGAAGTAAGGGACGGCTAATCAAACTAATAGCTAGAAGTTTACCAAGGTCTGGAATGATAAAGGGAATGACCCCCACAACAAGAGCTTTTTCAAATGCCATTCCAGCTAGAAAATGCAAGCTGAGAATCCCGCCGACAAAGACAAGGGCATCACCCAAGAGGTTTGCAAGGAAAATCTTGACAACACCACTCTTGCTGTTGGTTAGAGAGGAAGTAAGTCCAGAGTAAACGAGATAAAACCAAAGATAGCCTGCAGTAGGGCCAATCAAAGCATGAAATCCAGCTCCACCTCCTGCAAAGACAGGAAGACCGATAGCACCTAGAAGAAGATAGAGTCCAACAGAAAGTACAGCCTCCCTCGGTCTAAAGACAGTAGCAATCAAGCCGATTGCAAAGTTTTGCAGAGTGAAGGGAACAGGTCCAATTGGAAGACTGATTTGTGCTAAAACAGCAATGAGAGCAGCCCCAATAGCAGGGATGGCATAAACGTGAGCTTTTTTCAAAATAGTTAACCTCTTTTCTAATGTATAGTAACTATTATACTCGTGGAGTAATTATTGTCAACCAATTTTTTAAAACAAGGTAACAAAGACTGTAACAGCCGATTTGCTTACTGGTTAAGTTGGATAATTGTTTTGTTGATTCGAAAATCGCCTTTATGGATAATCCCATTTTATACATAAAAAATATACTATAAATACTTGACAAACTAAAAAATAAGTGCTACATTAATAAATGTAAACGGATACATTTATATGTGTTCAATTTTAAAAGGAGGGGTAGTTATGAGATATTTTAACGACTCTAGATACCGTAACGGTGATTAAAAACCTAAATATAATCAATTCAAATTAAAGTAATATGGAGGGACTAAAAAGGGACTATTATTTAATCTTCATCAAATATTTAACTTCAAGGAGAAGTAAAATGAAAAAAGAATTAACAAGAAAGCATCTGTTTTTCTAGTCGCAAGTGTTTTAAGTTTTAGCTTTGCTACTGTAGCTAGTATTGTTAGTGCAACTACAGCACACCCTGCTCCAAGTCCCATTATTGATGTATGGGAATATGGTGTAAATGATAACTCTGGTTATTCGAATTACTTTGTTAGTTCTCCAGATAATATTGGTTCAAAATCTTCAGTAACGAATTTTTGGGGAACAGTTAAAGCTCAGGATAAACAAGATTATGGATGGGCATATTCAAGTGCTACAAAATCTTGGAGCGATGTTCGATTAAATGCATATTGGGATTATTATAGATTTTAAAAATAATTTATGAAAACAAGAGACCCAATTATAAAATAGGGTCTCTTGTAATATGGTAATTGCTTATGAAATTAAAATTATGTATCATTGGATTCTTCTTCTGTTTGATTGCTGCAATTGGTTGGGTCACTATTAGCGATACAGAAATGCCCATACCTTTACCAATTGATGGTGCTTTTTCTATTCAAGGAAAAAGCAATCTTTCAAATAACGAAATATACGAAATGGTTCGTGATTTATCAAAATCGGAAAAGGTTACCATTTACAAGCCCATCGTTCAGAGTTCGGGTCAGTTGAGGTATGTAAATTTTGATGATGTAAATAATGAACAATTAAAGTCAACACCAATAATAGGGATGTATTACACCCTTGGGAAAATGGATATAGATAGTTTGAAACCACTTACGATGACGGGGTTGCAAACAGTATATATGGCTTATCCTTGGTATATAGGAGGAATCTTACAATTTACTGGAACTTTAAGAATACTGTTAATGGGTTCAATTTACTTAACTTTATTAGTTGTGTTATTTGTTGTTAGAACGAAGCAGATTAAAGAAGGAGTGATACGACGTTCTTTGGGATTGCCTGTATACGATCTAAGAAGAGATTATGGTATTTCTCTTATTTTTGAACTGATTATGATGGCTTTATTGATGATTTCTTACAGTTCTTTTTTTGGAAATGGTTTCTTCACCTATAGTTCTAAGTTATTTTTCTCTCTGATTTTAACGAATTTTATACTATTTCAAATCATTGATCTCATCACCTTTGTTTTATTTTGGTTGACGATTCAGGTTGAAAAGCCTATTGAAATTATTAAAAACAAGGCAAAAAATAAACTTATTTTTGTCGTATGGCTTGCCATTATTTCGATTATTATCCTTATCTCAGGAGTTTTTTTACAAGAAACAAAGAGTAGTCAATCCAGTATTAACATTCAGATACAGAATTTAGTACCATGGGACACAGTAAAAGACTGGAGAAGGATTGAGTTCCTTGGAATTGAAAGTAACTCTACTAAAAATGGAGAAGTTAATGATTCGGATGGTCAGTATCTACAGATAGCTGCTTCCTTAAAAAACTTAGATTATTTATATATAGATCGATCCTCAGCATATGTTCCAGATTTCATGAAAACTTCACATGTTATGGAAAATTTTTCTAAACAATTAGAAAATGACGGAATAACGAATCCAGAAATAAATAAAGAGTTGATTTATATCAATCAAACAGGTGCTAACCTACAAAATAAAGTGAATGGAACAAACTATCATCTTTTAGATAATAAGATAGCAACCATTTATATTCCTGAGAAATGGAAAGAAAATCAGAAATCTATTGAGAATACAGTTGTAGCAGAACAATTTATTGGAACAAACTATACAAAAGAAGAAATTGCAGTACAAATAATTCCTGATGGTGATAAAATTTTTTATTTCAATGAAGATGCTGATGATAATCATAAAATGAAAGAGCTTTTACCAATGGCAAGTGTAGCAGATAGCACAGATAACATTGTTGTTGTGTTAGATACGGACAAAATGATTGAAAACAACAAGTTTTCTTTGGCTAGTAATATAACAACTAAGTCTCTTTTTAGTCCTGAGGCGGTAAATAAAATAAATGAAATGGCTACCCAGTTGAATGTTTCAATGAATCCAGTAGATGTTTACCAAATTGTGAAATTAAAGATCCAGTCCTTAGAGCACCAAATTCTACTTTCACAAATTTTGCAGAAGATAATTTACAGTATTGTCTTTATACTCATTTATCAATATGTCCAACTTTATATTACCCTAAAACAGAATGAATATGTGAAGAAAATCATTTTAGGTCTGTCAAAAACATATATAGCAATTTCAAGTCTCAAGTATTTTATGATGACTATTACAATCGTTATCCTATTTACATTTCTTATGACAGGTCAAATAGAGTTGCTATATATTGGTCTTGCTTCTCTGCTCGTTTTGATGTTGTCAATAATCATGAGTTTTAGAAAATTATCTGAAAGCTACACTAAAATTTTAAAAGGAGATGAAACATGACAATTGACCTTTTGAACGTTTCAAAAAGTTTCGGCTCAAAAAAGATCTTTACAGACTTAAATTTAAAATTTGAATCTGGAAAAAGTTATGCATTGATTGGAGGTTCTGGCTCTGGTAAAAGTACCCTTCTTAATATTATAGGAAGATTAGAAAAAATTGACAGTGGGAATGTTTTAGTTGATAAACAAGATATTTGGAAGATAAAAGAAAGAACTTTTTTTAAAAATACTGTTGGATATGTATTTCAGAATTATTCTTTAATAGATAACAAAACAGTATATGATAATTTGAAACTTATCACTAAAGACAAAAAAACAATAACTGATGTACTTGAAAAAGTAGGACTGTCAAGTGACTATTTACATCAAAAAATATATGAATTGTCTGGAGGGCAGGCTCAACGTGTAGCTATTGCCAGAATGTTAATGAAACCACGTAAAATTATCTTAGCAGATGAGCCTACAGGAGCTTTAGATGGTGAGATTGGAAAAGAAATTATTCGTTTATTATTGAATGAAAGAGATGAAGATAAATATGTCATTATAGCGACGCATGATCCAGCTGTCTATAACGAAGTTGATGTGATCATTGATATGAAAGATATAGGGGATAATGTATGAAAAAGATAATTTATATTGCTTTGATCTTTGTAGCTGGAATGCTTGCCATTTTCTTCTTTGGAAAACAAATGATCACAAAAGAAAATACCAATAAACCAACACTGGAGTTAATAGTCTATACGCTTTCTTCTAGTGATACAGAAAAATGGAATAAAGTGAAACAAGTAGAAACAGAAGAAGCTACATATATCATAACTGTGAAAGAAGTAGCGTCTTCAGAAGAAGTATTTTCAAACATCATTGCAAATGGAGCTGCTGCGGGGTTCGGAGTTCGTGAAGAAGAAGTGAAGCAATTTAATAATAATTTAGGAGACACTATTGAGGACTCTAAGCATAATAAACTCATTGGAATAGAATTTTTTACTTTTTCTAATGCTGACGAGGGATTTGTAGTAGCAAATTTTGACTACGGTAGTGAAGAGTTGAATTCTCAGAAAAAAGATATGAAAGAGTTATATAAAAAAATATATGAATCTTTTAAAGAAAAGAATAAATGATTGTGTTATAATCCTTATATTTTGTTATGGTTTGTTAATTGATTTTTGCATATCTTATTTCAACATACTATAAAATAAAACATAAGAAAACGAGTATCTCCAACTACGGCAATACTCGATTTTTGATATTTAGAAGTGTTTTTTGCTCTGCTTCTTTTATTTCGATTAACGCATAGTTACAAATTCTTCAGATGCAGTTGGGTGAATCGCCACAGTTGCATCAAAGTCAGCCTTGGTTGCTCCCATTTTGATAGCAACAGCAAATCCTTGAATCATTTCATCAACACCGTATCCAATTCCATGAAGTCCGACAACTTTTTCTTCTGAACCAGCTGTGATCAATTTGAAACGAGTTTCTTGACGGTTGCAAGTGCAAGCAGAGTACATAGAAGTAAAGCTTGATTTATAAACCTTGATTTGGTCTTGACCGTATTCTTTAATAGCTTGCTCTTCTGTCAAGCCAACTGTTCCGATAGCAGGGTGTGAAAAGACGACAGTTGGAATAGTTGTGTAGTCCATTTTTGCAGTTGTTTTGCCGTTAAAGAGACGTTCAGATAAAGTACGTCCAGCCTTGATAGCAACTGGAGTTAGTTCTTTTTCGCCTGTTACATCACCTAGAGCATAGATTCCCTCAACAACAGTATTTTGGTATTCATCTACTTGGATAAAGCCACGTTCATTCAGAGTCACTCCAGCTTTTTCAAGTTGCAAGTCCTTAACGTTTGGACGGCGACCAGTAGCCCAGATAACTTGGCTAGCTGTGTGACTAGTACCATCTTCGAAATGAATGGTAATGCCTTCAGCAGTTTTTTCTAACTTGGCAGGGACCTTGTGAGTATGAAGTGGCAAGTTTGTTCTTTCCATTTCCTTGACCAGACCTTCAACGATATAAGAATCAAAACCACGTAAAGGACGATCGCGGCGAACAAAGAGGTCTGTCTTGACACCAAAAGTGTGGAGCACGCCAGCCAATTCAACGGCAATATAACCCGCGCCTAAAATAGCAACTGACTCTGGCAATTCTTCCCAGGCAAATACATCATCAGAAGAGCCACCTAGCTCAGCACCAGGAATATTTGGAATACTTGGATGGGCACCAGTAGCAATCACGATATGTTTAGCACGAATCAACTCACCATTTACGCTAACAGTATGAGAATCTACAAATTCAGCATGACCTTCAATCAAGTCTACTCCGTTGCGTTTAAAACTGCCATCATAAGAAGAACGAGCGCGATCGATGTAGGCTTCACGATTGCGACGTAGGGTTGCAAAGTCAAAGTTAAGATCAGTAGTTTTAAAACCGTAGTCTTCTCCAAATTGATGGAAAGTCTCAGCGATTTGCGCCCCGTACCACATGATTTTTTTAGGAACACAACCGACATTGACACATGTTCCGCCTAGTTTCTTTTCCTCAATAACGGCCGCTTTGGCTCCGTGTTCACCAGCACGGTTCATGGTAGCAATTCCTCCGCTACCTCCACCGATAGCAATGATATCATATTCTCTCATTGAAAACTCCTTTATACTCTTTTAAATAGTAGAGTGTCATTTTTTGATAGTCATATTCTATCTTTTTTTTGATGTGATTGCAAAAATCTGCTACGTTCAAAAAAATTAAAGAAAAGGCTTGCAAAAAAGAAAAATAAAGTGTATTATATAACTAGTACAACGATTGTAAAATAAATTCCGAACAATAATTAAATCCTGAAATGTCATTATTTCGTTCTGAAATGTTATTGTTTCAAATTGATAATTTTTGTATAATATTGTTAAGAACTTTAAATCAAAAAGGAGTTTCATTATGAAAAAGAATGGTAAAGCTAAAAAGTGGCAATTGTATGCAGCAATCGGTGCTGCAAGTGTGGTTGTATTGGGTGCTGGGGGCATTTTGCTCTTTAGACAACCTTCTCAGACTGCTGTAAAAGATGAGGCTACTCATCTTGTTGTTGCCAAGGAAGGAAGCGTGGCATCCTCTGTTTTATTATCAGGGACAGTAACAGCAAAAAATGAACAATATGTTTATTTTGATGCTAGTAAGGGAGATTTAGATGAAATCCTTGTTTCTGTGGGTGATAAGGTTAGTGAAGGACAGGCTTTAGTTAAGTACAGTAGTTCAGAAGCACAGGCGGCATATGATTCAGCTAGTCGAGCAGTTGCTAAGGCAGATCGTCATATCAACGAACTCAACCAAGCGCGAAATGAAGCCGCTTCAGCTCCGGCTCCACAGTTGCCAACGCCAGCAGGAGGCGAAGGTGTAGCAGCCCAAACTCCAGCTCCAGTCTCAGGAAATTCAGTGTCATCTATTGATGCACAATTAGGTGATGCTCGTGATGCTCGTGCAGATGCAGCAGCGCAATTAAGCAAGGCTCAAAGTCAGTTGGATGCAATGACGGTTCTCAGTACCCTAGAGGGAACTGTGGTCGAAGTCAACCGTAATGTTTCTAAATCTCCAACTGGAGCTAGCCAAGTAGTCGTTCATGTCGTAAGTAATGAAAACTTGCAAGTTAAGGGGGAACTATCTGAATATAACCTTGCCAACCTCTCTGTAGGACAAGAAGTAACCTTTACTTCTAAAGTTTACCAAGATAAGAGCTGGACTGGTAAGATTAGCTACATTTCTGACTACCCTAAAAACAATGGTGAAGCAGCAAGTGCAGCTACTGCCGCAGCAGGTGGTAATTCTGGTTCTAAATATCCATATACCATCGATGTTACAAGTGAAATCGGTGACTTGAAACAAGGATTCTCAGTAAGTGTTGAGGTTAAGAATAAGAGTAAAGCCATTTTGGTTCCTCTAACAAGTGTTGTGACTGAAAATGATAAGAACTATGTCTGGGTGCTTGACGAGCAGAAAAAGGCCAAGAAAGTGGAAGTTGGTTTGGGCAATGCTGATGCAGACAACCAAGAAATCACTTCAGGTCTGACAAATGGAGTCAAGGTCATCAGTAACCCAACGTCTTCTCTAGAGGAAGGAAAAGAGGTGAAGGCTGATGAAGCAACTAATTAGTCTAAAAAATATCTGCAGAAGCTACCGTAACGGTGACCAAGAACTGCAGGTTCTCAAAAATATCAATCTAGAAGTGAATGAGGGTGAGTTTGTTGCCATCATGGGACCATCTGGTTCTGGTAAGTCTACTCTGATGAATACGATTGGCATGTTGGATACACCAAGTAGTGGAGAGTATTATCTTGAAGGTCAAGAAGTGGCTGGATTGGGTGAAAAACAACTAGCCAAGGTTCGCAACCAACAAATCGGTTTTGTCTTTCAGCAGTTCTTTCTTCTATCCAAACTTAATGCTCTGCAAAATGTAGAATTGCCCTTGATTTACGCAGGAGTTTCGGCTTCAAAACGGCGCAAGTTAGCTGAGGAATATCTTGATAAGGTTGAATTGACAGAACGAAGTCACCATTTGCCTTCTGAATTATCTGGTGGTCAAAAGCAACGTGTGGCAATTGCGCGTGCCTTGGTAAATAATCCTTCTATTATTCTAGCGGACGAACCGACAGGAGCCTTGGATACCAAAACAGGGAATCAAATTATGCAACTATTGGTTGACTTGAACAAAGAAGGAAAAACCATTATCATGGTAACGCATGAGCCTGAAATAGCTGCTTATGCCAAACGTCAGATTGTCATTCGCGATGGAGTTATTTCATCTGATAGTGCTCAGTTAGAAAAGGAGGAAAACTAAGATGCAGAATCTGAAATTTGCCTTTTCATCTATTATGGCTCACAAGATGCGTTCTTTGCTTACCATGATTGGGATTATTATCGGTGTTTCATCAGTTGTTGTGATTATGGCTCTGGGTGATTCTATGTCTCGACAGCTCAACAAAGATATGACTAAATCTCAGAAGAATATTAGTGTCTTTTTCTCTTCTAAAAAAAGTAAAGATGGTTCTTTTACCCAAAAGCAATCAGCTTTGACAGTATCTGGTAAAGAAGAGGATGTTCCTGTTGAACCACCAAAACCACAAGAAGTTTGGGTCAAGGAGGCTGCTAAACTTAAGGGTGTGGACAGTTACTATGTAACCAACTCGACCAATACCACCTTGTCTTATAAAGACAAAAAAGTGGAGCGCGCTAGCTTGACAGGTGGAAATATTACTTACATGAAGGCGGTTGAAAATGAAATTGTTGCAGGCCGCAGTCTCATAGCTCAGGATTATAAAGATGTTGCCAGTGTCATTTTGCTAGACCAAGAACTTGCTAATAGCCTGTTTGGATCTGCTCAAGAAGCTGTTAACCAGGTTATAGATGTTGGTGGCTTTAGCTATCGTGTCATTGGTGTCTATACCAGCGATGAGGCCAAGACTGCCAAGACTTTTGGTATTGGTGGACTTCCGATTACAACTAATATTTCTCTTGCCAATAACTTCAATATGGATGAAATTTCTGATATTGTCTTCCGTGTCAATGATACCAGTTTGACACCAACAGTGGGACCAGAATTAGCTAGAAAATTGACCGAGATTGCTGGTCTTCAGCAAGGGGAGTATCAGGTGTCAGATACGACTGCTGCCTTCCAAGAAGTACAACAAATGTTCGGTTTTATAACTACGATTATTAGTGCCATCGCAGGAATTTCTCTCTTTGTTGGAGGGACTGGTGTTATGAACATCATGCTGGTTTCGGTGACAGAGCGTACTCGTGAGATTGGTCTCCGTAAGGCTTTGGGCGCGACACGTGCTAATATTTTAATCCAATTTTTGATTGAATCCATGATTTTGACCTTGCTAGGTGGAGTTATTGGTCTAACCATTGCGACAGGCTTAACCGCTATAGCTGGTATACTATTACAAGGTTTGATTGCGGGTATAGAAGTAGGAGTGTCAATCCCGGTTGCCCTATTTAGTCTTGCAGTTTCGGCTAGTGTTGGTATGATTTTTGGAGTCTTGCCAGCCAACAAGGCATCGAAACTTGATCCAATTGAAGCCCTTCGTTATGAATAGAATAAACAAGATGGACACTCGTCTATCTTGTTTGGCTCTTTGTCAACTGTAGTGGGTTGAAGAAAAGCTAAGATCTAGAAAGGACGAAATTTGTCCTTTCTTTTTTGATATTGAGAGCGATAAAAATTCGTTTTTTGAAGTTTTCAAAGTTCCGAAATCCAAAGGCATTTCGTTTGATAAGTTTAA